>NZ_JBSFTY010000063.1:0-53096 GCF_053591515.1 Streptomyces sp. NPDC003011 | reverse complement strand
GATGGCGTCGATGAGCTGCTGCTTCGCGGAGACGGCGAGTGCCTCCAGGAGCGCCTGCCGGTTCGCGAACCGCCGGTGCACCGTGATCCGGGTCAGCCCCGCCGCCTCGGCGATCTGCTCCATCGAGGCACCCGCGTCCTGGGCTAGGACCCGCTCGGCCGCCTCCAGAATCGCGCGCACACTGCGCTCGGCATCTGCACGCAGTGCTCGACCCATGTCGGTCTCCTCTGTCGGCGGTTCATCTGTCTGTTGACCCTGTGTAGAGGATACGTGAACGCTACGAATCTCCAGTTAATTGATGCTCTCATGTTGCTTCTGCTCCCAAAGTTGATACATTGATGACACGGATCGGGGAGTCGCACCGACCGGGGACGGGCGTGAGAATTCATCCGCCATCGGTACCGCGATCCCCATCCACAGCAAGACGAACGCAACCCCTTTGAGCCAGGAGTCCACCATGACGACAACACGACCGGTAGCCCTCGTGACGGGCGCGTCCTCCGGCATCGGCAAGGCAGCCGCTCTCGCGCTGGTCGAAGCGGGCTACGAGGTGGTCGGGACCAGCCGCGACACCACGCACGTCACCCCCCGCAAGGGTGTGACCTTCCTCGACCTCGACGTGACCAGCGACGCGTCGGTGACCGCCGCGGTCGGCGAGGTCATCGACCGGTTCGGACGGATCGACGTCCTGGTCAACAACGCCGGCATCGGCTCGGCGGGCGCCGCCGAGGAGAGCTCCGCCGCCCAGGCGCAGGGCCTCTTCGACATCAACGTCTTCGGCGTCATCCGCATGACGAACGCCGTCCTGCCGCACATGCGCGCCCAGGGCAGCGGACGCATCATCAACATCTCGTCCATCGTCGGATTCATGCCGCAGCCCTACATGGCGGTCTACGCCGCCTCCAAGCACGCCGTCGAGGGCTACTCGGAGTCCGTCGACCACGAGGTCCGCGAGTACGGCGTACGGGTCCTGATCGTCGAACCCGCCTGGACCAGCACCGCGTTCGACGCGGCCAGCGTACGGCCCGACCAGCCCCTGGACGTCTACGCCAACCAGCGGCACGTCTTCGAGGAGTACATGGCCCAGGCGGTCAAGGACGGTGACGACCCCGCCGTCGTCGCCAAGGAGATCGTCGCGGCGGCGAGGGACGCCAAACCGAACCTGCGCTACACCGCCGGTGCCATCACCGGACGCGTCCGCACCATGCGCCGCATCGTCCCCACCCGGATGTTCGACCAGCAGCTGCGCAAGATGAACCGGCTGCCCGCCTGACGCCCGCGCCTCCACGCCGTCCACCTGGCACAGCCACAGCAACAAGAAAGTGAAGCTCGCCATGACCACCTATCTGGCAGACGCGGCCGAGAACCTCACCGTCGGCGGTCCCTCCGCGACGTTCACCTACCGGCGCATCGGCCCGCGGGGCGGCATCCCGCTGGTCCTGCTGAACCGGGTCCAGGGGACCATCAACTGGTGGGACCCGCAGTTCCTCGACCACCTTGCCGCCCACCACGACGTGATCGTGTTCGACAACGTCGGCACCGGCTACACCACCGGCAACCCGCCCGACTCCGTCGAGGGACTCGCCGACGGCACCGTCGAGTTCATCGACGCCCTCGGCCTGACGCAGGTCGACCTGCTCGGCTGGACGCTGGGCGGCACCGTCGCCCAGCACATCACCCGAACCCGGCCCGACCTGGTCCGCAAGCTGGTCGTGGCGGCCGCCAACCCCGGTGGCACGGTGCCTGGCACGCCCGCCCCGAACCCGAAGGTGCGGGCCATCATGACCAAGCCCGAGGTCACCGCGGACGACCTGGTGTTCCTCTTCTTCCCCGAGACCGAGACGGGTCGCGCCGCCGGGTACGAGCACCTCGCCAGGGTGTCCACACGGCTCGCCGCCGGGGGCCCCGGTGTGTCCGAGGCAGCCGGGCAGGGCCAGATCGCCGCAATCGGCAAGGACGCGTCGGTTCCCTTCGAACAGGTGCGAGCCGACCTGGAGAACATCACGCAGCCCGTCCTCTACGCCACCGGCATGAAGGACGCGATGATCCCCGCCCTGGCCGCGTACACCGCTGTCCAGCATCTCTCGAACGCCACCCTCGTCGCCTACAGCGACGCCGGCCACGCCTTCCTCTTCCAGCACGCCAGGGACTTCTCCACCCAGGTGACCAGCTTCCTCGCCGCCTGACCACTCGCACGGACACCGGCACGGCAGGGGCCGGGAACCCGTACCCGGCCGTCGACAAGAGCCAGATCCATATGCGCCTATCGGGGCCGAGGAAGACGGTGTGACGTCACTCGGCCTCGACATGGCCGATGACGGGTCGGTCAGCGCCGCCGTCCAGCGGGTGAGAGGGGCTGACACCCCAGTGCGTGGAGGACCCGGCGCGCCATCCATGAGGCGCCGGCTGATGAACGTGCCAACATCCGTGAGCAGTTCCACTGTCTGTCGTCGGTCGGGGCCGCCAGGACCTCGCCGTGAAATCGAGGAGATCCACCGTGCAGTTGCCCAGCGATCCGGCGCGCCGGGAGGTCACGCCGCTGGAGTTGTTCTTCGACCTGGTCTACGTCTTCGCGATCGGCCAGCTGTCGCATCAACTCCTGGCCCATCCGACATGGGCCGGCGCCGCTCAGACGCTCGTGCTCTACGCCGCGGTCTACGCGGTGTGGGCGTACACGACCTGGACGGTCGCCCTCGTCCCGGCCGAGGACCCGCGGACCCGGCGGATGCTGCTGGCGGTGATGCTCGTCGGGCTGTTCATGAACGCCGCGATCCCGCGAGCCTTCGACGACGCCGGGTGGGTCTTCGTCGTCACCTACCTGCTCATTCACATCGGCCGGACGGTGTGGCTGCTCACGATCGGCCTCGACGCGGTCAACCAGGAGCATTTCCGCCGCGTCCTGATCTGGTTCGTCGCGCCGGCACCGTTGTGGCTGATCGGCGCGGCGGCCGGCGGCGGCACGCGGCTGGCGTGGTGGGCCGCGGCCGTTCTGGTCGAACTGGTGGGCACCTTGACGGCGCATCCGCTCCCCGGCCGCAGGCTGGACTCCCGAGAGGTCACCTTCGCCGGCGGGCACCTGCTGGAGCGCGGCCGTCTCTTCATGATCATCGCGTTCGGTGAGACGATCCTGACCACCGGCACCGCGCTCACCGCGGCGCCGTACGAGCCGATGACGCTGCTCACCGCCGGCGTGGCGCTCACCGGCACGATCGCGTTGTTCTGGCTGTTCTTCAGTCGCTCCGAGCGGGTCGTGCGCCACTACGAGCTGACCGAGGACCCGATACGGGCCGGACGCAGCGGCGTCTACAGCCTCATGGTCTCCGTCGCCGGGATGATCGCCGTAGCCGCGGGAGACGAACGCGTCATCGCACACCCGGCCCATCACGCCGGTATCACCACGAACCTGCTGCTGTTCGGCGGACCGGCCCTCTACATCGGCGCGCAGACCTGGCACGGGGCAACCCTGTTCGACGACCTGCCCAGGGCACGGCTGGTCGCGTTGTCCGCCCTGGTCATCGGATGCGCGGTCACGTTGGCCGCCCCGGCATACCTGGCGGCCGTCATCGCCGCCGCGATCATCGTGACACTGACCGCGTTCGAAGACCGCCGTCCGATTGGGGACGCGCGCGCGAAGCCGATCCCCCGGTGAGACCAGCACGCCTTTCTCCATGCACCACATCACCGTATTTCGCCCATTGACCAGGAGTTTCCATGGACCTCTCCACCAGCACCCTCCTTGTCGCCGGAGCCGGCCAGGGTCCCGGTCGGGCGCTCGCCGGCGAGCCGCTCAGCCGCGGCACCGCCCTCTGCCGCTGGGAGGGCGGGGCGCCATGACGGGGGCCAGTGTGTTGATCTGTGACGCCCAGGAGCTCATGCGGGTCGGCCTGCGCATGGTGGTCGACAGCCAGGCGGACCTCACGGTCGTCGGCGAAGCCGGGGACGGAGAGGCGGCCGTGGCGCAGGCACTCACGCTGCGCCCGGACCTCGTCCTCATGGCCGTGCGGCTGCCGGGCCTGGACGGTATCTCGGCCACCGCGCAGGTGCGCGCCGCGCTGCCCGGGACGCAGGTGCTGGTCATCACCGCGTGCGACCGCGACGAGTACGCCTACGCCGCGCTGCGAGCGGGAGCGAGCGGCTTCCTCCTCAAGGACACGCCGACCGCCGAGATGCTCGTCGCCCTCCGCGGCGTGCTGCGCGGCGACGCGATGATCGCCCCGTCGGTGACACGGCGGCTGATAGACCGGTATGTCACCCGCACCGCCGCACCGCACACCGACGCACGCCTCGCCGTACTGACCGACCGCGAACGGGAGGTGCTGGCTCTGGTCGCCCGCGGGCTGAACAACACGGAGATCGCCGACAAGCTGTTCCTCGGCGAGACCACGGTCAAGACCCACATAGCCCGGATCCTCACCAAGCTGCACCTCCGCGACCGGATACAGGCCATCGTCATGGCGCACGAAAGCGGACTGGTTCGCCCTGGAGGATGACACGGTCCGGCCCTCGGGATGACTTCCGACGACACAACCACTGCCTAGCTTCTGGGCATGTCGATCATGGGCGAGTTTCTTCGCCACCCCCGGCTCACCGGTGCCGTCATGCCCAGTTCTCCCACGCTCGCGCAGGCCCTGACCGCCGGTCTGGACCTTCACCGCGCCGACGTCGTGGTGGAGCTGGGGTCCGGCACCGGCGCGATCACCGAAGCGATCCTGCAACAACTGGCCCCGGGGGCACGGCTGGTCGCGGTCGAGCTCAACCCTGTACTCGCCCGCCGACTCGCCGACCGGTACCGCGACAGCCCCGTCGAGGTGGTCCACGGCAGCGCCGAGGACCTGACGACGCTCGTCCCGTACCCGGTCGACGTCATCGTCTCCGGTCTGCCCTGGACCGTCATGCCGCACGAACGGCAGCGCCGGATCCTCGACGCGGCGGCCGGCGTACTGAGTCCGGGTGGCCGGTTCAGCACCTTCGCGTACGTACACGCGGCATGGACGCCCCCGGCCCGCCGGTTCGCCACCGAACTGACGGGGCGGTTCTCCACCGTGGAACGCAGCCGGGTGGTGTGGCCGAATCTCCCGCCGGCGTACGTGCACCGCGCGGTCGTACCGGTCCACAAGAGACCACCGGAGGTAGCACACGGAAGGTAGCCCCTGGCGGCCATCAAACAGCCCGTTCGCTACGCCACCGGCATGCAGCCCGCAGCGACGCCGGGCACGCCTTCCTCTTTCAGCAGACCAAGGGCGTCACGATCCAGGTGACCAACGCCCGCACCGGTTGACGAACAGCAACCGGCAACAGATCCCCCATTACCCCGATCAAATCCACCCCCTCAGCACGGGAGCACACCATGACGCAGCACGGCCAGTTCAACATCGAGACCGTGACACCGAAGATCCGCAAGGTCACCTTCTCGAATCCGCCCGTGAACCTCGTCGGCGCGGACACCGTCGCCCAACTGCTTGAGGTGGTCGACGAGGTGAGCCGGGACGAGAAGGTCCAGGTCGTCATCTTCAGCAGCAGCACGCCGGGCTACTTCTTCAACCACGCCGACCTCGGCCAGGTGCCCGAACTCCTTGCGCTGACCGGCGCGGACGGGACCCCGACGTGGGTCGACCTCGTCACGCGCCTGACCAACGCTCCGTTCATCAGCATCGCCTCCATCCGCGGGCGGACGAGGGGCGGCGGGGACGAAATCACCCTGGCCTTCGACCTGCGCTACGCCAGCCGCGAGGAGGCGATCTTCTGCCAGCCCGAGGTCGCGACCGGCCTGGTCCCGGGCGGTGGCGGCGGCGACCGTCTCCCCCGACTGCTCGGGCGGGACCGCGCGCTCGAGGCGATCCTCACCAGCCAGGACTACGACGCCGAGCGGGCCGAGCGGTACGGATGGGTGACCCGGGCCGTCGCCGACGCCGAACTCGACGACTTCGTGAACGGCGTGGCAGCGCGCATCGCCTCGTTCGACAAGGCGGCCGTGGCGGGCGCCAAGGCGCAGATCAACCGGGCGACCCTGCCGCCGGAGGCCGACCTGCGGGCGTCCTGGGCGGAGTTCGCGGAGTCGGTCATGTTGCCGGGATTCCAGGGGCGCATCCCGCAGCTCGGCAAGCTCCTCGCCGAGATCGGTGTCGAAGAGGTCGAGAAGAACCTGGGCGACTACCTCGGCATCGCGAACCAGCAGGCATAGTCACCGCCCACAACCTCCGACAGCCGCCCACATCCTCGGGCAGCCGCCCACATCCTCGGGCAGCGAGGAAGGATCTCCATGAGCAGGGACCGGGTCCCTCCGGCCGGCACCTCCGCGTCGGCAACGGACCGACCGCCGAGCGGCAGCGGCGGGAGCGGTCGCAGGGCCGGAACGGGCCGGCGAACCACCGCCCGGCCCGGGGAAGCACTGACGCTGTTGGCGATGTGTCTGGGCGTGATGATGACGTTTCTGCTCGTCACCGCCACGATCTCGGCGATGTCGGCGATCCAGGCCGATCTGCGGGTCAGCCCCGGTGCGCTGATCTGGATACCCAGCGCGTACACGCTGGTCGTGGCCGCTCTGGTGCTGTCGTCCGGCACGCTGGGCAATCTCCTGGGCCGCAAGCGGATGTTCTGCGTCGGCGTGGTCGTCATGATCGCGGGAGGCTTGCTGGCCGCGACCGCCGACACCACCGCCACGGTGATCGCCGCGCAGCTGGTCTCCGGTGTAGGCGGCGCGCTCATCCTGCCCAACAGCCTGGCCGTGCTGGGCGCGGCCTTCGCCGATCCGCAGCGGCGGACCGAGGTGATCACCGTGTGGGCGGCGTCGTCGGGCATCGGCCTGGCCGTCGGCCCGCTGCTCGCCGGTGTGCTGCTGGACCGTTTCAGCTGGCACGCGGTGTTCGTGCCGAACTCCGTCCTTGGGGTGATCACGCTGCTGGTCGCGGTCCCGTTCGCCGCGGAGTCCCTGGCCCCCGACGGCCGTCTGGACGTGGTCGGCGCGACTCTGGGCACCGTCACGATCGCGAGTCTCGTCTACGCCCTCATCCAGGGCGGCGAGGACGGGTACACCGCCGGTCCCGTCCTCGCCGCCTGGGTCGCGGCCGCGGCCTGTGCGGTGGTGTTCGTCGCCGTCGAGCTGCGGGTGGCGGCGCCGATGCTCGACGTGCGGCTGTTCGCCTCGCGCTCGTTCAGCGCCGTGATGGTCATCGCCGCGGTGTCACTGTTCGGCTTCACCGGCGTGGCCGTCCTCGTGGTGATGTTCTACAACAACGTCCAGCACCTGAACGCGCTGGACACCAGCTGGCGCATGCTGCCGCTGTTCGGCGTCTACGTCGTCTCGGCGTTCCTGACCGGCCGGGTGATCCGCCGTACCGGCTTCAAGGCACCCCTGACGGTCGGTCTGCTGCTCGGCGCTCTCGCCGTCTTCGGCCTGACCACGGTCGGCGCGGACACCCCCTACAGCCGGGTCTGGCCGCTGTTCGCCCTGTTCGGCGCCGCATCCGGCCTGTTCATCGCGCCCAGCACGGCCGCCGCGCTGGTCAGCGTCGCCCCCGAGCGTGCGGGCATGGCCTCCGGCGCCGTCAACACCGCCCGGCAGGTCGGCGCGGTCATGGGCACCGCGCTGCTCGGCTCGCTCCTCGCCGGCCGCGTCACCGCCGACCTGCCCCACCAGCTCGCGGCGCACGGCGTTCCCGCCGCCGCCCGCACACCCATCGAGCAGGCCGTCGCCTCCGGGGCCACCGGTGCCGCTCCGCCCGCCGACGCGGGGCGAGCGGCGATCGCGGACGCCTTCACCTCCGGGATACACGCCGGCCTGGCCGTCACCGCCGCCGTCTTCCTCGCCGCCGCCGTGCTGGCCCTCACCTCCGTACACAACCGCCCCCACCCGAACGGAACGCCCATGCCCACCCCCACGACCACCCCCACGGCCTCATGAGTGCGCAACCCGCCCCCCGGCACCGCGCCTACACCTGGCAGGATCCCCGCCCGATCATCGAGGCCGCCCAGCAGCTGAGCGGCCTGGAGGTGATGCAGGGGATCGGCAAGGGAACGCTGCCGGCTCCTCCGGCCGCGAACACCCTCGCCCTTGAACTCATCGAGGTCGAACCGGGCCGCACCGTGTTCGAACTGACCCCCGCGGAATGGCACTACAACGCGCTCGGCACCGTCCACGGCGGCGTCCTCGCGACCCTCGCCGACAACGCCCTGGGCGCCGCCGTCTACACCCGCATCCCCGCCGGAACCGGCTACACCACGCAGGGCCTCAACATCACCTTCCTGCGCCCGGTCACCGCCGGCACCGGCCGCGTCCGCTGCGAAGCCACAGCTACGCACGTCGGCCGGCGTACCGCCTACGCCACCGCCACCGTCACCGACCTCACCGGCCGCCTGCTCGCCCACGCCACCACCACCTGCCAGATCCTTCCGGCAGGCGGCCGGCAGCCCGCGCGCACCGGTGACCACGCCGCCCACGGCACCGGCCCGACCACCTGACCCCACGGCCGATCCCGAGCAGGGACGGAACACCGACCCCTCGATTCGACCGGCTGTCCTTCCCCCATTCATCACCAGCGCCAAAGCACCAGGAGCATTTTCATGGACCTCTCCACCAGCACCGTCCTCGTCACCGGAGCCAACCGCGGCCTCGGCCACGCACTCGCCACCGAACTGCTCAGCCGCGGCGCCTCCGTCTACGCCGGCGCCCGCAACCCCGGCCAGGTCGACCTGCCCGGCGCCACGCCGATCGCGCTCGACATCACCGACCCCGACTCGGTCACGGCCGCCGCCAAGGCCACCGGTGACGTGACGGTCCTGATCAACAACGCGGGCATATCCGTCGGCGGCAACCTGCTCACCGGCGACCCGGACGCCATCCGCCGGGACATGGACACCAACTTCTACGGCACCCTCTCGGTGGTCCGGGCCTTCACACCCCAGATCGCGGCCAACGGCGGCGGCGCGATCCTGAACATCCTGTCCGCCCTGTCCTGGTACAGCTTCCCGGACATCGGCTCCTACTGCGCCGCCAAGTCCGCCCAGTGGGGGCTCACCAACGCCCTGCGCGTCCAGCTCGCCGACCAGGGCATCCGGGTGGCCGGACTCCACGTCGGCGGCATGGACACCGACATGTCCCGGGAGCTCGACGGCCCCAAGACCGCCCCCGCCGACGTTGCCCGGCTCGCCGCCGACGGCATCGCGGCCGGCGCCTACGAGATCGTCGTGGACGACACCAGCCGCCAGGTGCAGGCCGGCCTGTCCGGAGGCGTCGCCGCGCTGTACCCGCAGCTGCCCTGACCCACAGCCGTCCGGCACGCCGATGAGCGAGACCACCGACCCCTCCACCCCAGCTGTCACCGAACGAAGAGAGTGGCTATGTCCACCGGACTTCCCGAGTCATACGGTTCTCCCCCTGACGGGCCCGCGCCGGCACCGTCCCGACGAACGTTCATCGCCACGACGACCGCCGTCGGCAGCGCCGTGATGGCGGGCGGCCTGGTCGCGGGAGCCTCTGGGGTTGGCGCCGAGGAGGCGTCCGCCGCCGAAGCTTCACCCAGCGGTCGCGTCGCGCTGACCGTGAACGGCAAGCGGCACATCGCCGTCATCGACAACCGGACCTCACTGCTGGACCTCCTACGCGAGCACTTCGGCCTGACCGGCACCAAGAAGGGCTGCAACGCGGGCGCTTGCGGGGCCTGCACGGTCCTGGTCGACGGACGGCGGGTCAACTCCTGTCTGACGCTGGCGGTGCGCCTGGAGGGCGTCGAGGTCACCACCATCGAGGGCCTGGCCGATGGCGACGAACTCCACCCGCTGCAGCGGGCGTTCGTCGAGCAGGACGCGTTCCAGTGCGGGTTCTGCACACCGGGTCAGATCATGTCCGGCGTCGGCTGCATCCAGGAAGGGCACACCGGCTCCAAGGACGAGATCCGGGAGTGGATGAGCGGCAACATCTGCCGCTGCGGCTGCTACGTGAAGATCGTGCGTGCGGTCGAGCAGACCGCGCAGGGGAAGTGAGCGCCATGTACCCCTTCTCCTACACGCGGGCCACCAACACCCGAGAAGCCCTCGACGCCGGTCGCCGCGGCGGGCGTTACATAGCCGGCGGCACCACCCTGGTCGACCTGATGCGTGAGACCGTCGAACGCCCCGAGGCGCTGGTCGACATCACCAGTCTGCCGCTGCGCGAGGTGAGTGTCACCGAGCGCGGCGGGCTGCGGATCGGTGCGCTGGTGCGGATGGCCGAGGCCGCCGCCCACCCCAAGGTGCGCACCACGTACCCGGTCATCTCGCAGGCCCTGGAGTTGAGCGCGTCCGCCCAGTTGCGGAACATGGCCACCATCGGCGGCAACATCATGCAGCGCACCCGGTGCACGTACTTCCGTGACGTGACCGCCGCCTGCAACAAACGCGAGCCAGGTTCCGGATGCGCCGCGCTCGAAGGCTTCAACCGCACCCACGCGATCCTCGGCACGTCCAAGGACTGCGTGGCCACGCACGCCTCCGACGTCGCCGTGGCCTTCGCCGCACTGGACGCGACCGTCCACCTGCTGGGCCCGGCCGGTGAGCGCACGGTCGCCTTCGCGGACTTCCTCCTCCAGCCCGGCAGCACCCCAAACCGTGAACATGCCCTGCGAAAGGGCGATTTGATTACGGCAGTGGAGATCCCGGCCCATCCGCGTCCGCTCAAGTCGGGCTATCTGAAGGTCCGCGACCGGCAGTCCTACGAGTTCGCCCTGACCTCGGCGGCCGTCGCCCTGCACATCCGCGGCGGGGTGATCCGGGAGGCGAAGGTGGCGGCCGGAGGGGTCGGCACGGTGCCGTGGAAGCTGCCCGCGGTAGAGCGGCACCTGATCGGCGAACGCCCCTCGAAAGCCCTGTGGACGGACGCCGCGGAACGAGCGGCGGACGGAGCCCGCCCCCTGGAGCACAACCGCTTCAAGGTCGAGCTGGTGAAACGGACCGTCGAGCGCCAGCTGCGCATCGTAGGAGGCACCGCATGAGTCCGCAGCCACAGGCAGCCGTCGGCGCCGCGCTCTCCCGGGTGGACGGCCGGCTGAAGGTCACCGGCAAGGCGCTGTACGCCGTCGACCACGACCTCGACGGAGCCGTGCACGCGGTCGTCGTCGACAGCAGCGTCGGCAAGGGCCGCATCACCGGCATCGACACCCGCGCCGCGCTCGCCCACCCCGGCGTGCTGAAAGTGATCAGCCACCTCAACGCTCCCAAGCTGCCCTACCAGCGCAACCCGCTGCCCACCGCCCCGCCGGGCGAGCGACTGCACGTCTTCCAGGACGACAAGGTCCTCTTCCACGGTCAGCCGGTCGCCGTCGTGGTGGCCACCACCCTGGAGGCCGCCCAGCACGGCGCCAGTCTGGTGAAGGTGAACTACGACGCCGAGCGGCCGTCGACCGACATGGCTGACGCACAGCCAGGCGAGCCACAGAAATACGCACGGGGCGATACGGACAAGGCGCTGGACTCGGCCGCCGTACGCATGGAGATGACCTACCACCTCGCCCGCAACAACCACAACGCGATGGAGCCGCACGCCACCACCGCCCGCTGGGACGGCGATCAGCTCACCGTGTGGGACAAGACCCAGTGGGTGTTCGGCACACAGATAGAACTCGCCACGGTGTTCGGTATGGCGCCGCCGTCGGTGCGCGTCATCTCGCCGTTCGTCGGCGGCGGCTTCGGCAGCGGGCTGCGGGCCTGGCCGCACGTCGTCATCGCGGCCCTCGCCGCCCGCGAGGTGAAGCGCCCCGTCAAACTCGCCCTGACCCGTAAACAGCTGTACTTCGGAACGGGCTTCCGGCCCACGTACGAGTACAAGGTGCGCCTGGGCAGCGACCGGCGAGGCCGCCTGACCGCGATGACCCATGACGTGCGCGCCGAGACATCGTCGTACGAGACGTTCATGGAGTCCGTCCTCGTCCCGGGACAGATGCTCTACAGCATGCCCAACGTCAGCCAGGAGTACCGGACGGTACCGCTGGACGTGCACACCCCGCTGTTCATGCGCGGCCCCGGGTACACCACCGCCTCGTACGCCATCGAGTCGGCCATGGACGAACTCGCCCACAAGCTCGGCATCGACCCGATCGAGCTGCGGCTGCGCAACGAACCCGAGGAGGATGAGTCCAGCGGGCTGCCGTTCTCCACCCGCAGGCTGCGCGAGTGCTACACGGTCGGCGCCCGCGAGTTCGGCTGGCACCGCCGCAACCCCGGCCCGCGCTCCACCCGTGACGGCGACTGGCTGATCGGCACCGGCATGGCCACCGGCGTCTACGACACCGCCCGCAACGACGCCCAGGCATCGGTCAGGCTGGACGCCGACGGCACCGCGCTCATCCAGTCCGCGGCCAGCGACATGGGCCCGGGCACCTACACCTCCCAGACCCAGCTCGCCGCCGACGCCCTCGGCCTGACGATGAGCAAGGTGACGTTCCGCCTCGGCGACTCGCTCATGCCGCCGGCCCCGCCGCACGGCGGCTCCTGGACCATGGCCAGCGTCGGATCAGCCGTCCAGGACGGCTGCGACAAGCTGCGGAAGCAAGCCGTCAAGCTCGCCGTCGAGGACGAGAAATCGCCGTTGTACGGCCTCGATCCCGACACCGTCGTGGTCCGCGGCGGGCGGCTGCACGTGAAGACCAACCCCGCCCGCGGCGAGACCTACCAGCGACTCCTGACCCGCAACAACCGCACCCACCTCGAAGTGATGGGATCCTTCACCCGGCCCACCGGGCCGGAACGGTTCTCCCTCTTCGCCTACGGCGCGGTCTTCGCCGAGGTCGCGGTCGACGCCCGGCTGGGTCTGGTCCGGGTGCGGCGCATGCTCGGCGTGTACGACGCGGGCCGCATCATCAGCCCCAAACTCGCCGACAGCCAGGCCCTGGGCGGCATGGTCGGCGGCATCGGCCAGGCCCTGCTGGAGCACACGGTCACCGACCACCGCGACGGCCGCATCGTCAACGCCGACCTCGCCAACTACCTCGTCCCCGTCAACGCCGACGTCCCGGACCTGCGGGCCATCTACCTCGACGGCGACGACCGCGAGGCCGACCCCATCGGCGTCAAGGGCCTGGGGGAGATCGTCCAGGTCGGGGTGGCACCCGCCATCGCCAACGCGGTCTTCCACGCCACCGGCCGCCGCATCCGCGAACTGCCCATCACCGCGGAAGCCCTGCTCTGATCACCTGGGTGCCCATGGGGTGCCCCTTCGACCGTCCGGCGGTGGCTGAGCGGGCTACCGCCGGACACCAGGGCCGTCGCCGTGTCACTCCTCACCCTCGCCCGGCACGGCGACGGCCCGCCCACAACTGTCCCTTACGGAGTCCCGTCCATGCTGAACATCGCAGACACGCTGCACGCCTGGTGCCACCAAAGCCGCCCCTTCGCCCTCGCCACCGTCGTCCAGGTCAGCGGCAGCGCACCCCTGCCGCCCGGCACCGCGCTCGCCGTCGACACCGACGGCACGGTGGTCGGCAGCATCTCCGGCGGCTGCGTGGAAGGAGCCGTCTACGAGCTGTGCACGCAACTGCTCCAGGACGGCGGCGGCCCCACCCGCGCCCGGTTCGGCTACTCCGACGACGACGCCTTCGCCGTCGGCCTGACCTGCGGCGGCGAGATCGACGTCCTGGTCCAGCGGGTGGGGCCGACAGAGCAGAGCCACCTCACCACCGCCCTCGAAGAAGTCGTACGGGGCAGACCCGCCGCCGTGGCCCACGTGGTCGACGGCCCCGCCGACCTCCTCGGCCGCACCCTGAGCCTTCTCGGTGACGGCAGCGCGTACGACGGCACTCTGGGCAGCGAGAACGAGGACCGGACGGTCGTGGCACAGGCCCGCGCCCTACTGAGGGCGGGACGCACCGCCACGATCGTCGTCGGCGGAGACCCCGACACCTGCCCCGCCAAGCTCTCGATCCTCGTCCACACCCACGCCGCCCCGCCTCGCATGCTGATCTTCGGCGCCGTCGACTTCGCCGCCGCCCTCAGCCAGGCCGCGAGCTTCCTCGGCTACCGCGTCACCGTCTGCGACGCCCGCCCCGTCTTCGCTACCGCCGCCCGCTTCCCGCACGCCGACGAAGTGGTCGTCGACTGGCCCCACCGCTACCTCGCGGCCACCGAGACGGACGCCCGCACCGCCATCTGCGTCCTCACCCACGACGCCAAGTTCGACATCCCCCTCCTCGTCCAGGCGCTTGATCTCCCCGTCGGATACATCGGCGCGATGGGCTCCCGCCGCACCCACGAGGACCGCGACCAGCGGCTGCGCGAAGCCGGCGTCACGAAGGCGCAACTCGCCCGCCTCAACTCCCCGATCGGCCTCGACCTCGGCGCCCACACCCCCCAGGAAACAGCCATCTCCATCACCGCGGAGATCATCGCCCACAGCAACCGGGCCACCGGCCGGCCCCTGTCCCGCGGCACCGGCCCCGTACACCGCTCCGGCCCTACGCGACCGGCCCCCTCACACCCAGCTCGAACCGCCGCCTGACCGGCTGTCTGCCCCATCCCCGCCACCCCCTTCGTCAGGAGCACAGCATCGCCGCCGCCAAGGGCATCACCGTCGTCCAGCTCGCCTTGGCCCGGCTCCTGGCCCAGAGGCAGACCACCGTGCCGATCCCCCGGGACCCACAGTTCCAAGCGCCGGAACCATCCCAGCGGACGCTCCGTCCCCTCATTCCTCGGCAGGGCTGACGGCTTGAGAGGCACGCGATCCGGGCCCGACCGCATGAGGAAAGAGCGGTCATTCACCTTATGTTCTTAAGAGAGACTGGTAATCCATCCGTGTATGACGTGATTGTTGTCGGTGCCCGATGCTCGGGTGCGTCGACTGCTGCGCTGCTCGCCAGGAAGGGCCATCGGGTCCTGCTGGTCGACAGGTCCACATTTCCCAGCGACGTCCTGTCCACGCATTTCCTGTGGCCGCACGGAATGTCGTATCTGAACCGCTGGGGGCTGCTGGACAAGGTCCTGGCCTCAACCCCGTCCCACACCGTGGTCAACCTGGTGAACGAGGGGATTCCCCTGGCCGGCGAGGTCCCGATGGACCTGCTGCGCCTGCACTTCAAGGAGATGCACCAGGACGACTTCGGCGTGGTCCAGCGTTACGCGTCGGTGAGGCGCCAGGTCCTGGACCAGATCCTGATCGAGGCCGCCGCCGAGGCCGGTGCCGAGGTGCGCCAGGGGTTCACCGTCGAGGACCTGATGTACGACGGCGAGCAGGTCGTCGGCGTGCGCGGGCGCACCAGGGGTGGGGACAGGGTGGAGGAGCGGGCCCGGGTCGTCGTCGGCGCGGACGGGCGCAACTCCCTGGTCGCCAGGGCCTTGAAGCTGCCCAAGCACGACCAGCGGCCCAAGTGCACCTTTGCCTACTGGAGCTACTTCTCCGGTTTCGACCTGACCACAGCTCACCTGCACCGCCGTGGACGCATGGGCATGGCGGTGGTCCCGACGAACTTCGGCCAGAACATGACTCTGGTCTGGGGGCCGAGCGAGTGGTCCAGGGAATTCCGCAGCGACCTCGGCGGCAACTTCCACAAGGCGCTGGACTTCGTCAGCCCGGAGATCGGGGAGTTGGTCCGCACCTCCGGCAGCCGTGAGGAGCGTTTCTTCGGGACTTTGGACCAGGCAGCCTTCGTCCGCCCGCTGTCCGGCCCCGGGTGGGTCCTGGTGGGGGACGCGGAGTGCTTCAAGGACCAGTGCACCGCGACGGGCATGACGTATGCCTTCCGCGACGCGGAGCTGGCCTCCTCCGCGCTCCACTCGTGGCTGGCCGGGGAGCAGCCGATGGACCAGGCGCTGAGCCACTACCGCAGCCGCCGGCGCAGTCAGACCGCCGCGGCGTACTACGACTACACCTGCACGCTGGCCGAAATGCAGACCCTGCGGCACGACGAGTTGCAGCTCTTCGTCGCTCTGCAGAGCAATCAGGACGAGACCAACCGGTTTATCGCGACCCACGCCGATATCGCCCCGGTCTCCGAGTTCTTCCAGGCATCGAATCTCTTCCTGCTCAACGACGCCGCGAAGCAGCGCTCGGACGCCTTTCCCATCTTCGAAAACTTCGAGAACGCGTCCGAGAGCTACCGGCAGAACCTATTCACCTGATCCCGAGACCGAAAACGGAAAATCAGAGCAGCGGAACGGTGAGCCAATTGAACCAGGCAGATCAGGTGAGTCGGTCGGACCAGGAAGAGCACGACGAGCGGGAAACAGGGGAACGCCAGGACATGCGGGCACAACAGAAGACATCGGCGCGTGAGGACGGCGAACTGGTCAGGGAGATCCTCACCGCAGCCAACCTGGCCGTACTGCGGCTTGACGGGCGCAGCGCCGAGGAGGTGCTCCGCGACGATCCCGAGAGCTGCCACGCACTCGTCGAATGCTCCGCTAAAATCGGCGAATCGGCCCGGGGCATATCCGAGATGATGCGCAACTGGGCCTCCCACATCCCGTGGGACTTTCTCATGCAGCTCGGATCCAGCCAGAAATTCGAAGCCGAACTGGACCTGCTCTGCACATTCCTCCGCGACGAATACCCCCGCGCCGCCACCGACCTCAAGGAGATGTGGGAGCCCGAGCACCTGCGCCGCCCCGCCGACGCGGACGAGGAGTACGCGCTCGACAAGAACGCCTACGACTTCTACCGGCCCGTGGGCCGTGATTTGATGCGGCGTACCGAGGACTTCCACGGATGGGTGGAGGCCCGCCGCCGTACGGAGACCTGGCAGTACTCGCGTGTCCTGGAGCAGGCCCCCGGCGACACCGCGGTCATCACCAACGACCTCGGACGGCGCACCCGCGGCATCAACTTCAACTCTCAGGACTACCTCTCGTTCAACTCCCACCCCGCGATCCGCGAAGCCGCGGCCCGGACGCTGCGCGACTACGGGCCGCACAGCGCCGGCTCGCCGATGGTGCTGGGCAACACCACGATCTCCAACGAACTGGAAGAGGTCCTGGGCGCCCTGGTGGGAGCCGAGCACGTCACCCTCTTCCCGACGGGCTGGGCCGCCGGCTTCGGCACCATCGTCGGTCTGGTGCGTCCCGAGGACCACGTGGTGATCGACCGGCTCGCGCACTCGTGCCTGCAGCAGGGAGCGCGGGCGGCCACCCGGAACGTCCGCCGTTACGAACACCTGAGCGTGGACGCCGTACGCGGCCACCTGCGTGAGATCCGGGCGCAGGACGCGCGGAACGGCATCCTCGTCGTCACCGACGGCCTGTTCTCGGTGGACGCCGACTGGCCGGACCTGGCCGCGCTGCAGAGCGTGTGCCACGAGCACAACGCCACTCTCCTGGTCGACGTGGCCCACGACCTGGGCTCCATGGGGCCGGGTGGCAGCGGCGTGCTCGGCATGCAGAAGATGCTGGGCCAAGTGGACCTGGTGATGGGGGCCTTCTCCAAGAGCTTCGCTTCCAACGGGGGATTCCTCGCCTCCAACTCGCCCGCCGTGAAGCAGTACGTGAAGATGTTCGGCGGCTCCCACTTCTTCTCCAACGCCCTGTCCCCCATACAGACCGCAGTCGTGCTCACGGCAGCCAAGATCATCCGTTCGCCTGAGGGCGACGAGCTGCGCGGACGGCTGTTCCAGGCGATCGACGCCCTCCGGGACGAGCTCGGCGGACGCGGGCTGACCTGCATGGGCTTCCCGTCCCCGATCGTCCCGCTGCTGATCGGGAACGAGAAGCTGGCCCGGGTCACCAACCGGCTCCTGTTCGACCAGGGTGTGCTCGCCTTCATGGTGGAGTTCCCGGTGACCCCGACCGGCTCGTCCCGCTTCCGGCTGCAGGTCCAGGCTGGCCACCAGCCCGACGAGGCCCGCGAAGCAGCCCGAATCATCGACCGGTCCATCACCGAGGCCCGTGCGTACCTGTCGACCGCCTTCGGAAGCGACCTGGCCTGACCGGCATCCGCCATGCGGCGCTGAATGGGCGGAGAGTGGCGGCGCGCGCTCCGCCCTGAGTGCCGCATGGCGGTGCGGCGTGGCTGGACGGGGATGTCGCATCACTGCAGCACCAGCATGTCCGGCTGCCCCAACACCAGTACTCCGCAAGGATTCCCCTACGCTCCGAATCCTTGCCAGGGCCACATATAAAAACGAGTACGCCGACACCGAGCCTGGGATGCGAGCGGTCACCGGGCGCAGCCCGTTTGAGGTGCCTGATGCGTCGGACAGTGGAGTGAAACAGGCGGCTGCCCCGTGCTGTCCGGCGTGGCGCGTGGAACGGCGCTCGCGCGTGTCGCGCCCGGTCCGATCCTCGGTCGGCGTGAAAGGAGCAGGTCGTGATGCGTACTCAGCTGACGTCTGTTGTCGGTCTGGTGGTTGCCGTGTCCGCGATATCGGTGGCGCCCTCGGTCGCCGCTGCGGTGAGTGATCAGGACGCGGTGTTCGTGAAGTCGGCGCACCAGGGCAACCTCGCGGAGATCGCCGCCGGTCAGGACGCGCAGAAGAATGCGATCAGTGCCTGTGTGAAGCAGGTGGGCGCGATTCTCGTGCGTGACCACGGCAAGCTGGACGCGGACGTGAAGATGCTGGCGGACAAGCTGGGTGTGGTGCTGCCCGGCACCCCGACGCTCGAGCAGAAGCAGGAGCTGGTCGCGGTGCAGGCCAAGGCCGGCACGTCGGCGTATGACGGCGGCGTGGCTGAAAACCCAGGAAGCCGCGCACACCAAGACGCTGGCCCTGATCGATAGCGAGCTCAACACCGGGCGGAACACCGAGGTCAAGGCCCCTGCGCGGGCGGCGCGACCGGTCGTGGCGATGCACCTGGACATGGTGCGGGGCGGCACCTGTCATACGGGCAAGGACGCAGGCATGGTCAAGGCTGGAAACGGCGGGCAGATGGCCGCGGCGTCCGACGGCGCGACGGCCGGCGCCGTGAGCACCGTCGGTGGCGGTTTCCTCGCAGCACTCGGCGGCGTCTGGCTGCTGCGCGGGCGGCGACGGTCGGCCCAGAACCGTTGAGGTGTCCGGTCATCGGGCCGCCCGGCTGTCGGGCCGTTCAGTCGCTGCGTCGTTAAACCGATGAAGCGGACAGCGGCGTGCGGTCGGGCGGCCGCCGCCGCGACAGTAAGCGTCGGCCTGGTGGTCTCGGCCACTGGGTTGCTGATCATGAGGGCCTCCGAGCGCTCGCGGGCCGAGGGGGCCATACCGCCCACGGATGTCGCCACCGCCGCGCGGGCTACCCCACCCGCACCGTCACCGCCCGTGGAGCTGCGTGGCCCGGGCGGTTGGCGGGTCCCGATCGTTCCCGTCGCCGTGACGCACGACGGCGCTCTGGTCCTGCCCACGGACGCCCGCCACGGCGGGTGGTGGGCGCTGGGGGCAGCCCCGGGAGCCACCCGGGGGACCACTCTGCTCGCCGGGCACGTCGACACCCCCACCGGGCTGAGGGCCTTCGCCGCGCTGCATTCCCTTCCCGTGGCGGCGAGGATCGAGGTGATCGGTGCGAACGGCTGCGCGTATCCCTATACGGTCGTGGCCCGCCGCACCTACCCGCAGAGAGCACTCCCGGCCGGCCTGTTCACCCGCGGCGGCAGCCACCGGCTGGCCCTCGTCACCTGCACCGGCTCCTACGATCTCCAAACTCACAGCTATGACAGCAACCTCGTCCTGTACGCCACCCCCGCCGCATAAGAGAGCCGTTGCCTGTTCCAGCGGGTACTGGGAGATGAGCCGTGCGCAGGACAGTGTGGGAGGTGATGACGCGGCCCCTGTTTGGGTCTGTCAAACGAGCGGTGTAACCGGGGTTGACGGTTACTGACGGGCTGCGGAGAGGCGGCCGTCGAAAGTGATGCCGAAGGCGTTCAGTGCGGTCTTCCAGCGCGAGTCTTTACATGCCTTCAGAGGGATCTCCCTATGGACTTCGACGTCCAAAACCATGCGCGCACGCGCGCCCTGCGTTCCGACGGCCATGTGCGGAGCGGCCCGTTCGTGGTGCGCTATGACCGGAACTGGCCGAGCCCTTTCGCCAACTACGCGATCCCGGATGACGGGGCCGCGCCGACCGCGAGCGAGATCAGCGCCCTCATCAGCATGTTTCGCACGCTCGATCGGGTGCCGCGTCTGGAGTACCTGCCCACCTGCGCGTCGCAGGTTGAACTGGCCCTGCTCGCGGCGGGGTTCACGGCCGAGAACCGCGCCGCGTGGCCTGCTCAGCTGAAACACTCATCACCCCCAGAGCGGCGACCAGCGTCCTGATCACTGAGCCGACCGATGACGCCGGGCTCCTTGCCACCACGGTGGTGCAGCACGCCGGGTACGGACAGTCGGGTGAGCCGACAACGGGTGAGACTGCCTGGCTGCGCGACACCATCGCGGGCGGCGGCGTCGTCGCCCTGGCCAGCGCCGGCGACGGCACCGCGGTCGGCGCGGGCGTCTGCTCATCGCCGGTGGACAGCTTGAGTGAGTTGGCCGGCCTCGCGGTCGCCGAAAGCTCCCGGCGGCGCGGTATCGGCGCGATGCTCTCCGCCTACCTGACCGCTGCAGTCCTGGATCGAGGCTGCCGGACGGTGTGGCTGGAGCCGGGCGATCCGGGTATCGAAAGGATCTACGCCCGGATCGGCTACCGAACCGTCGGCGAGAAGCTCAATATCTCCCTGCGGTAGGCCAGCGGCGGCGGGCGCGGGGATACCGCGACCCGCCTCACGGCTTCGTCAACCGGCGTCCGCGGCCGCCGCCATCTGTTCGGCGCGGGCGCGGTTGACAGCCAGCCGGTAGGAGTCGGTGCCTGTCTCGATGATGTTGCCGCCGAACGTCAGTCGGTCCACGATGGCGGCTCAGAGCCGTGGATCGTAAAGGTTTTGGTCCAGCCGCCAAAGGATGTGCTGGGAGGCCGCCCTCGCACGGATCAAGCAGCTACGAGCCGAGAGCGCGACCTCGCCCGACGACTGGAGACTGCGTACGGTGAGATACGAAGGCTCCGCAGCGAACAGCCATTCACCGGCTTCACCGGCCGGAACACCTGATCCTGACGCGACGCTGAAACGGGCGAGGGATCGCTTCTCGCTGTCTCATGAGCGCCGGTGATAAGCCTTGTTGGCGATGCGCCGACTGTCGCCGACGCGGACCAGCAGGAACATGTCGGTGAAGGTGTCCGCGCCGTGCTGGAGCGTCATGGTCGCGTTTGCGATGGTGCCGTGGACGTCGACGGTGTCGATCCGGCGAGAGCGGCTCGGTTCGCCCGGGGCCGAGTGGCCGGTAAAGAGAGCGCAGTATTCATCCAGAGGCCACGAGACGAAAGCGCCGCCCCGGATTCCCTCGATGTGGGCGGTGGGCAGGAACGCGTCGCGGAAGTGGGTGGGCTCGCCGGTGGCACGTCCGCGAATGTAGGCGCGGAGCGGTTCGAGAACGGCGTCCGACACAGCGGGGACCGCGGCGGCAATGGCGATGTCGGCCTCTGGCGCGGCAGGGATGTCAGCCAGACCGACGGCGCTGCGCAGAGGCGTGTTCGACGCGTCGGCCAGCAGAGTCATGTCCTTGACCAGCGCACCGATCGTGAAGTCGGCGCTGCCGACGGGCGTCTCACCGTCGAGGAAGGGGCGTTTGCGGTCCACGAGCCACCGAGCTGGCCGAGTTCGAGGGCGTCCAGCACCTGGGCGCGCTGCAGGCCGAGGGCGTCGGCTTGCCGCAGTGAGTCGCGCAGTGCGAGGACGGCGCCGGCGAGGCTGTTGTTGGCGATCAGCTTGAGCGCGGCGGCGGTGGCGGCGTCGACGCGCCGCACGGTGCCGAGCGCGTCTTGGTCGGCGGCGGCGAGAAGCTGCAGGGCGCCCGCGGCGGCAGCCGGCACGGAGCCGAGCACGGGCGCGTGGACGTAGGACGGGCCGAGCTGCCGGGCAGCGGGCGCCGGCCTCCGGGGCCCGCCGTTGGGGACGTGGTGGAGATGTGCTCAGTCCTCGCCGGCGGCGCCTCCGTAACCGTGCAGGAACGCGTCGACCGCGCGGGTGACGCAGGCGCGGACCTGTGCCGGGCTCGGGGCGCGGCTGGCGTAGGGGCTGATGGTGATCTCGGAGTTGACCAGGGCGACGAAGTGGAGGGTGGCGCGGGCAGGGCTGGAGATGTGCAGAAGGCCGGCGTCGGTGAGCTGGGAGAGGCGCCGGGAGACCTCGTGCTGGACGCGGAGGGGTCCTGCCTGCTGCCAGGTGTCGATCAGGGCGGGCGAGAAGTGCTGCGTCTCGGCCTTGATCTGCCGGATCATCGCGAAGTGGTCGGGGAACTGGGTGCGCTGGCCGACGAGGGCGCGGCCGAGGGCGATCAGGTCGGCGCGGGCGTCGGTGCCGGAGAGCTGTTCGGCCACCGTCGCGATGAAGGCGTCCGCGACCTGGCTGGCGCTGTCGTGGACGACCTCCGAGAAGAGGTGTTCCTTGCCCTGGAAGTGGTTGTAGATCGTGCGGGTGGACACCCCGGCCTCGGCTGCGATGGCCTCGATGCTGGTGCGGCTGTATCCCTCGCGGCCGAAGACGGTACGCGCTCCCTGGGTGATGGCCCGGCGTTTCGCGGCTCTGCCGCCGGGTCGGCCGGGGCGTGGCGGCGCGTCGGTGTCGGCGGGGGCCGCGGGTGTGGTGTTCAGGGGAGCCTCCGGTGAGTCTGATGGCCCGTCGGCCAGATTGCCATGCATGGTGCATTTTACTTCCTTGAGGGTCGAGCGGTCCCGCTCGGGCTCTCAAGCCAAGGGTGGCATCTCCAGGACGGTCTTGCCCCGGCTGTGTCCGCCCTCCACGGCCCGGACCGCCTGCGGTGCCCGCTCGAACGGGATCACGTGCGTCACCTTCGGGTCCAGGGCGCCGGTGCGGACCAGTTCCACGACCGCGCCCAGGATCGCCGGGTCGCGCACCGGCCCCACCGGTGCGCCGCCGAGTGCGGCGACGGCGTCCCGGTCGGCGCCGCTCACCAGTTTCGTACGGTCTGCCAGGAGCGCGGCGCTCTCGCGCAGGGTCTCTCCGCCGACCAGGTCGAGTACGCCGTCCACGCGGCCCGGTATCCGCGCGGCGAGGCCGGGTCCGGAGGCGACGAACCGAACACCGAGGTCCTCGACGAACGCCCGCTTGTCCTCGGCCGCCGAGCCCACCACGGTCAGCCCCAGACCCGTTGCGACCTGCGCGGCGGCCACGCCGACGCCTCCCCCGACACCGGTCACCAGCAGCGTCGCGCCTGGCGGCAGGGCGAGCCCCCGTACCGCGGCGTAGCCGGTGGCGGCGGCGATGGGCAGGGCGGCGGCGTCGGTCCAGAGGACTTCCGGCGGTTTGCGGACCGCCCCTCGCGCGGGCAGCAGGGTGTACTGCGCGTACCCGCCTGTCGTCGGGCCGCCGAGGACCGCGTCGCCCACGGCGAAACCGGTGGTGCCGGGGCCGAGCGCGACGACCCTGCCTGCCGCCTCGCCGCCCATCACGGCGGGCAGCACGACGGCGGGGGCCCCGGCCGGGCGGCGGCCCGAACGGCGTTTCCAGTCAACGGGGTTGACGCCGGCCGCGCGGACGGCGACCAGCAGGTCACCGGGGCCCGGAACCGGTCGCGGGAGGTCGGCGAAGTGCTCGACCTCCGGTCCGCCGAACCGGTCGTACACGTAGGCCAGGGGCATGCGACACCTCGACGTCTCTGTCTGGCTTCGGGCATTAATTGCCATGCAGATTGCATTTTACCCAAGCCGCCGGTTAGGCTTCCCGCGGGTCGGCGGAGCCCTGTCTTCCGCCGGTGGTACCGACGCGGTGAGCACAAGGAGCGCAACGTATGGGCAGCACGGTCGCGATCGTCGGCGGCGGATACGGAGGGGCTGCGCTGGCCCGTGAGCTGGACCCGGACTTCGACGTCGTCCTGATCGACCCCAAGGACGCCTTCGTCCACGCGGTGGCGGCCCTGCGCGGGCTGGTCGACGAGGAGTGGGCCCAGCGGATCTACTTCGGTTACGACGGGCTGTTCACCCGGGGCCGGCATGTGCGCGATCGCGCGGTGGCGGTGGACGCGGGAGGGGTCACCACGGCCGACGGCACGCGCATCGACGCGGACTACGTCGTCCTCGCCACCGGTTCGTCGTACCCCTACCCGGCGAAGCCGGACACCGAGGACAGCGCCGACTCCGTGCTGCGGCACGCGGACACGCGGGCCGAACTCGCCGCCTCGTCCCGGGTGTTGCTGCTCGGGGCCGGTGCCGTCGGGCTTGAGCTGGCCGGGGAGATCACCGAGCGGTGGCCGCAGACGGAGGTGGTCGTGGTCGACCCCGCCGAGGACGTGCTGGGCGGGCGTTATCTGCCCGAGCTGCGCGGCGCGTTGCGCGAGCAACTGGCCCAGCGGGGCGTGCGGCTGGAGCTGGGCAGCGCGCTGACCGCCCCGCCGTCGGTGCCCGCGGGGGTGCGCGAGCCGTTCTCGGTCACCACCGGGGCGGGCGTACGGATCGACGCGGACCTGTGGTTCCGCTGCTACGGCATGACGCCGCTCAGCGACATGCTGGCCGGTGAACTCGCCGCCGCCCGGCGGCCGGACGGGCATGTGGAGGTCGACGAGCACCTGCGGGTGGCGGGCGAGCCGAACGTGTTCGCCATCGGTGACGTCACGGCCGTGCCCGAGCCGAAGCGGTCCAAGGCGGCCACCGAACACGCCGTCACGGTCGCGGCCAACATCAGGGCGCTGGCCGCCGGGCGCCCGGTGGAGCAGACCTACCGGCCGGGGCCGGACGCGGTGCTCGTGCCGCTGGGTTCGACCGGCGGCGCCTCGCAGGTGCCGGGCCCCGACGGTCCGGTCGTGCTGGGCGCGGCGGAGACCTCCGGCTACAAGGGCGCCGACCTGCTGCTCGGGCGGTTCGGCGAGCTGTTCGGCGCCTCCGCCTGACCTTTCCCGGACACCCGATACGACCGTACAGCGCCGCTTCTGCGCACTTCCGCCTGGCTACGAGAGGTCGTTGACCGATGACGAACGGAACGCAGTCCCTGGTCGGCAAGGTGGCCGTGGTCACCGGCGGCGCGGGAGGGATCGGCGTCGCGACGGTGGAGGCGCTGGCGGTCGCGGGGGCGCAGGTCGTCCTCGCGGACGTCGCGGACGACACGGCGAAGGCGGCCGCCGAGAAGCTGGCCGCTCAGGGGCTCTCGGTGGTCGGGCACGGCGTCGACATATCCTCCGAGGCGAGCGTCGAGCGGCTGGTGGACTTCACGGTCGACACCTTCGGCGGCATCGACGTCCTGGACAACAACGCGGCGCTGACGTCCGCGATCCGGCAGGACCGGGACGTCGTGTCGATGTCGGTGGAGCTGTGGGACCAGGTCCTCGCGGTCAATCTGCGGGGGCCGATGCTGCTGTGCAAGCACACGGTTCCGGTGATGATCGAGCACGGCGGCGGGTCGATCATCAACATCGCCAGCGGCCAGGGCCTGTCCGGTGACCGGGTGATGGTCGCCTACGGCAGCTCCAAGGGCGGGCTGATCGCGCTGACCCGGTTCGTGGCCGCCGCGTACGGCGCGGACGGCATCCGCTGCAACGCGGTCGCGCCGGGGCTGGTCCGCACGCCGGCGCTGGAGGCGGACATGCCGGTGCCGGTGCAGCAGATGTTCCAGAGCGCGAACCTGATCCCGCGCCTCGGTACTCCCGAGGACGTGAGCCAGTTGGTGGCGTTCCTCGCCTCCCCGGCCGCCTCGTTCATCACGGGGCAGGTGCTCTCCGTGGACGGCGGCTTCCTCGCCCACCTGCCGACGCTCTCGCCGCTGCCGCCGCGCTGAGGGCCCGGGATGGTCTGCGTACGGCCGGTGGCGGCGGACCGCTCTGACGCGGTCCGCCAGGTCCGGTCAGCCCGTCCAGGGGGCGAGGCCCGCCTCGATGACGGGGACCTGCGGTGCTCCCGCCCAGGCGTAGTAGCCGTCGGGGCGGACCAGGAGCGCCTCGTCGCCGCCGGTGCGGTGGGCGACGACCAGCCCGTCCCGGGCGAGCCCGCCGGCCTGCGTACCCGGCGGCAGCGCCAGCACGAAACGTCCCTCGCGCAGCACCTCGTACAGGCGCCCTCGGTCCAGCTCCAGGTCGGGGGCGCGCTTGCCGGTCAGGGGGTGCGCGCCTCTCGGGGCGGGGTAGGAGAAGCCGATGCCGGTGATCTCGCCGACGGCCTGCCGGGTCACCGGGCGGACGTGGGTGACCACCAGCTTGCGTACGGTGCGCAGGGCGATCTCCAGCGGGTTGTGGGCCATGGCGAGGCGTAGGTTGAGGCCGCTGCTGCGCAGGACCGCCCTGCCGATGGGGTGGCGTTCGGCGTGGTAGGTGTCCAGCAGGGCGTCGGCGGACCGGCCGCCCTGTACCGCCGCCAGCTTCCAGCCAAGGTTGGCGGCGTCCTGGAGGCCGGTGTTCATGCCCTGGCCGCCGGCCGGGGAGTGCTGGTGGGCGGCGTCGCCGGCCAGCAGGACGCGGCCGACGCGGTAGGCCGGGACCTGGCGTTCGTCGCTGTGGAAGCGGGACAGCCAGCGCGGGTCGTGCATCCCGAAGTCGGAGCCGAAGGCCCGCTCGATGAGTTCGCGCAGTTCCTCGAAGTCGGCCGGGGAGTCGTCGGGTTCACCCCGGTGCGCGCGGTCCCAGCCGCCGACCCGCCAGTAGCCGTCACCGAAGGGGGCGATGAAACCGAACGCGCCGCCGGTGCCGTGCACCCGCACCACGAGGGGCGGCTCCTCGGTGAACTTCACGTCGGCGAGCACGACCGACCGGATCACCACCTTGCCGGGGAAGGGCAGCCCGAGCGCCTCCCGCACCGCACTGCGCGCCCCATCGGTGCCGACGAGATACCCGGTCCGTACGGTCGTGTCGCCCGCCTCCGTGCGCACCGACACGGTGACGCCGTCGCCGTCCTGCTCCAGAGCGACGACCTCCGTGCCGTACCGGATGACCGCGCCGTTCTTCAGGGCCCGACGCAGCAGCAGCTTCTCCACCTCGTACTGCGGGGTGACCAGCAGGAAGGGGAACCGGGACGGCAGCGTGCCGATGTCGAACGGCACCGCCCCGAACAGCCGCAGCTCGCGGATGGTCTGGCCGGTGAGGACGAGTTCGTCGGCGAGCCCCCGGGCGTCGAGCAGTTCGAGGGTCCGGGCGTGCACGCCGAAGGCGCGGGTCAGGTTGCTGATGCCCTTGGGGCGCTTCTCCAGTACGACGACGTCGACGCCGGCCGCCGCGAGGTCACCGGCGAGCAGCAGCCCGGTGGGGCCGGCGCCGGCGACGACGACGGGGGACTCATGCGGGTGAGACATGCGCGACTCGCTTCCATCGGTGGGAATCGGAGTCCGCCCCCGGAGGGGGTCGGAAAACGCGGTGGTGCCGGAATCCGTTTTCAGGTCCGGCACCGAGCGAGTGATTCTCGGGCGGTCGCCTCGATCTATTCCGCGCGGCGACAAAAATTACGGCAAAAAGGCCGCTGCGGCTCTCCCGTATTGCCATGAGCGGAAATTCAGGCGTGTCCGAGACGGAATCCGACGCCGCGTACGGTGACGACCCAGCCGCTGTCGCCGAGCTTTCTGCGGAGGCTGCTGACGTGGGTGTCGACGGTCCGCCGGGACCAGGAGTCGCCCCACACCTGCTGGAGCAGGCGCTTGCGCGAGATGACCGTGTCGGGGTGGGAGGCGAGCAGGCAGAGGAGGTCGAACTCCTTGCGGGTCAGGTCCACGCCGTGGCCGTCCACGCAGACCTCGCGGGAGTTCACGTCGATGTGCAGCGGGCCGTGGTCGATCGCCCGGCCCCGCCTGCTCTGGATGCGGACACGCCTCATGACCGCGTCGATGCGGGCCAGCAACTCACGGAAGCCGTACGGCTTGACCAGGTAATCGTCCGCGCCGGCCTGGAGTCCGAGGACTCTGTCCAGCTCCGAGCCGCGCGCGGTGACGACGATCAGCGGGACACAGCTGACGGCGCGGATGGCCTTGCACACCTCCAGGCCGTCCAGGTCCGGCAGTTCGAGTTCCATCAGGACGAGGTCGACGCTCTCGTGGGCGGCCAGGGCGGCGCCGCCCCGGTCCACGGCGGCCACCTCGTGGCCGTGCCGGCGCAGCCCCTCCTCCAGGGCGCAGGCGGCGGAGGCGTCGCCCTCGACGAGCAGGATGCGCCAGCCTGCGGTGCCGGGTACCGCGACGGGTGCCGGGCCCGGCAGGAGTTCGGTGCGCTGGTCGGGTATAAGAGGCCCTCGCAAGAACTCTGACGTTTGCGTCATACTCTCTCCCCCGGTAAGCCATGTTCGTTGCACGAAGCAAAACTCACGCACGATTCTATGAAACCGGGGCCGCACGTTCCACCCGTCTCAGTGAATTCTCTGTTGCAGCAGTATGAAACGGTTTTCGGTCACGTGGCGCACGGAATCGTCTTTACGAAATTCGGTTGCGTGTTTATCAGGCGCGTGCCCGGTCGTCGGCGTCCAGCAGTCTGCGCAGCAGCGTCGTCAGGGTGTCGCGCTCCTCGGGGGTGAAGCAGCCGAGGAAGGAGTCCTGGGACTCCTGGGCCACCTGCCACAGCCGGCGCTGCAACCGGGCCCCCTCGTCGGTCAGTTCGACCAGCTGCCGGCGCCGGTCGGACTGGTCGCGGGTGCGGCGCACCAGCCCGCGCTCCTCGATCGCGTCCAGGTAGCCGCCCAGGTGGCTGCGCTGGAAGCCGAGCCGGTCGGCCAGCACGTGCTGGGGCAGTGGGCCGAAGTCCGAGAGCGCGGTCAGGGTCGCGAAGTGCGGCAGCCTCAGCCCGTGCCGGCCCACCGCCTCGACGAGCGCGTCGTGGCCGATCCGCGCCATGTGCCCGGCGAGGTAGGACGGCAGCGCCAGCAGGCTCGGCGGGCGACGCGCGCTGTCCTGGGTGGTGACGCCCGCGGCAGATTCAGGGGTTTCGCTCATGCGTTCACGATACGGGAATGCGGTGACTGGACGTAAGAGTGACATCATGTAATCATTCCAGGACGACACTAGTTCGGCGCCCACTCCGTGCTCCGAAACAGCGGACCGAGGCGCCCGTCCCCGGAGGACCGCTCCATGACCGACACACCAGCCCCCGGCGCACAGCGCGGCACCGCCGCCCCGTTCGCCGCCCTGCTCCTGGCCGTCCTGTCCTTCTCCCTGATGCAGACGATGGTCGTGCCCGCGCTGCCCGACCTCCAGCGCGAGTTCGACGCCTCGACGACGGCCGTCTCCTGGGTGCTCAGCTCCTTCCTGCTCACCGCGTCGGTGGCGACGGCCCTGCTGGGGCGGGTCGGCGACATGTTCGGCAAACGCCGGGTGCTGATCGCCAGCCTCACCGTCTTCGCCGCGGGCACCCTGCTCGCCGCCCTGTCCGACTCGCTCGCCCTGCTGATCGCGGCGCGGGCGGTGCAGGGTGTCGGGTCGGCCGCCTTCCCGCTGGCGTTCGGGATCGTGCGCGACCAGTTCCCGCGCGAGCGGGTGCCGGTGGCGATCGGCCTGATCTCGTCCACGTTCGGCATCGGCTTCGGCGTCGGGCTCGTCATCCCCGGCCCGATCGTCGACGCCCTCGACTGGCACTGGATCTTCTGGCTCGGACTGGTCGTCATCCTGCTCGGCATCGCCGCCGTCACCGCGTTCATCCAGGAGTCCTCGGTCACCAACCCCGGGCGCATCGACTGGGCCGGTGTGGTGCTGATGAGCGCGGGCGTCGTGGCACTGCTGCTCGCCATCAGCGAGGGCAGGTCGTGGGGCTGGACGTCCGGCGGGATCGTCGGCCTGTTCCTCGCCGCCGCCGTCCTGCTCGCGGTGTTCGTATACGCCGAGAGCAAGGTCCGCGAGCCCCTCATCGACCTCGAACTGCTGCGCCGACCCGCCGTACTGACCAGTCACCTCACCGCGCTCATCATCGGGTTCGGCATGTACGGCGCGTTCACGCTGGTGCCGCTGCTCGCCCAGACCCCGTCCCAGGCCGGGTACGGCTTCGACGCGTCCGTCACCGAGGCCGGGCTGTTCATGGTGCCGATGGCCGTGACGATGCTGATCGCCAGCCCTCTCGCCGGGCGCATCGGCGCGGCCGTCGGCTGGAAGCTGCCGCTCGTGCTGGCCTGCCTGATCGGCGTCGTCGGCTTCGTGGTCTACGCGGGCGCGCACGACACCGAGTGGACCATGTACGTCGGGTCCGGGGTCCTCGGCATCGGCGTCGGCTTCGCCTTCGCCGCCCTCGCGAACCTCGTCGTCAGCGCGGTCGACCGCGGCCAGACCGGCGAGGCGACCGGAATCAACACGATCATGCGTACGATCGGCGGCTCCCTGGGCGCCCAGATCGCCGCGTCGGTCGTCGCCTCCGAGACGATCCCCGGCACCCGGATACCCGCCGAGTCCGGCTACACCACCGCGTTCGTCATGTCGGCGATCGCCCTGGGCGTCGCGACTCTGGCCGCACTGGCGGGGCCGGGCACGTTCTGGGCCAGGACTCCGGCGCCGGTGACTCCGGACAAGGAGCAGTCGCGGTCGGCGGCTTGAGGGGTTGCTGTGCCGGGGAAGGGACGGGGCCTGAGGCGGGTGGCTGCACGGCGGGGAGGGAACGTGGCGGAGCCATCGGGTCAGGACGCACCCTCTCACGCTTGACGGGCACAACTCCCTTGCTGGTCCGGCCGGTTGCCGCCCCCTGCCCGCCCCGCCTGCCCCGCCCGCCCCGCCTGCCGGGAGACGCCGACACCACTACCCCAACGTCGCACCCACAATTCAGGAGTTCGCGCACATATGCCTGACTACGGACACGACCTCCTCTTCGGTGCCGTCGTGGTGCCGAGTGCGGGGCATGCCGATGACGCGGTGGCCCTGGCCCGGGTCGCCGACCGGGCGGGACTGGATCTGGTGAGCGTTCCGGACCACCCCTACCGGCCGGAACTGCTCGACGCGTGGATGGCGCTCGCAGTGATCGCCGCGTCCACCACCCGCGTACGGGTCTTCCCGAACGTCGCGAACCTCCCGCTGCGCCCGCCCGCCGTGCTGGCCCGCACCGCCGCCGGCCTGGACCTGCTCAGCGGGGGCAGGGTCGAACTGGGGCTGGGAGCCGGGGCGTACTGGGACGCCATCGCCGCCGACGGCGGACCGCGCCGCAGCCCCGGCGAGGCGGTCCGGGCGACCCGCGAGGCCATCGACGTCATCCGGGCGCTGTGGAGCGAGGGCCGACGGGTCCGCGTGCCCGGCGAGCACTACGGGCTCGACGGCGCCACCGCGGGCCCCGCACCCGCGCACCCCATCGGCATCTGGGTCGGCGCCGTCGGCCCGCGCATGCTGAAGCTGACCGGCGCGACGGCGGACGGCTGGCTGCCCAGCGTCCCGCACGTACCGCCGGGCCGCCTCGCCGCAGGGCACCGGCTCGTCGACGAGGCGGCGGTCGCCGCGGGCCGCGACCCCTGCGAGGTCCGCCGGCTGTACAACCTCTCGCCGGGGCCGGACGGCTTCCCGCAAGGCCCGCTTGACGCCTGGCCCGAGCAACTCGCCGCGCTCACCCTGGAGCACGGCACCAGCAGCTTCCTGCTGCCCGCCCATCAGCCGGCCCTGCTCCAGGCGTTCGCGGCGGACGTGGCCCCGGCCACACGGGAGTTGGTGACGTCGGAACGCAAGCGCGCGGCGCACACGCCGGGTTCGGCGGACGGATCGGGCGCGGCACGTGGCCGGGCCGGCACCACCGGGCGGCGTACGGACGTGGGCGCGGCCGGCGACCAGGACGGCGCCGTCGACGCGGCAACCGCCGGGCCGCGTACGGCTGTCGCGGACGCGGCGGGTGGTCGGGGCGGTGCCGCCGGGCGGCGTACAGGTGCTGGCGGGGTCCCGGTCCCGGCCACCTCCGCCCCGGCCACCTCCTCCGGGGATCCGCTGACCGTACGGCCGACCCCGCCTCCGAAGGCGTGGCGATCCGCCGAGCGGTTGTGGGACGAGTCGACGCGCCCCGTCGGGCCGCCCGCCGACCCGGAGCGGCGCTATCCGCGTCGCGAGCAGGAGCCGGCCCGGAATCTCGTCGCCGCGCACGACCAGCTCCGCGCCGATCTCGACCGGCTCGGCGAAGTGGTGCGGGAGGTGCTGGCCGACACCCTCGCCCCGGGCGACGCACGATCGGAGATCCAGCGGCTGAGCCTGCGGCAGAACTCCTGGACGCTCGGCGCGTACTGCGCGTCGTACTGCCGGATCACCACCCTGCACCACACCCGGGAGGACGAGGACCTCTTCCCCTACCTGCGCCGCTCCGACCCCCGGCTCGGCGCGGTGCTGGACCGGCTCACCGAGGAACACCACGCCGTCCACGGGCTGATCGAGCGCATCGACCGCGAACTGGTCGCCTTCGTCCGCGAGGAGGGCGGCCACAAGGAACGGGAGGCGTTACGGGCGGCGACGGACCTGCTCACCGACACGCTCCTGTCCCATCTCGCTTACGAGGAACGGGAGTTGATCGAGCCGATGGCGAGGCTCGGGACGGGCTGGTGAATGCCGGCCCCTACCCGGGCTCCACGCCCGTCGCCACCGGCCGGGACAGGTCCCTCGACCAGGCGGACCAGGAGCCCGGGTAGAGGGCTGTGCCGGTGATGCCGGCGTGTTCGAGGGCGAGGAGGTCGTGGCAGGCGGTGACTCCGCTGCCGCAGTAGACGACGACGTCGGTGCCGTCTCGGACCCCCAGTTCCCGGTAACGCTCGGCCAGCTGAGTGGGCGTCAGGAAGGTGCCGTCCGGCGTGAGGTTCGCGCTCCAGGGGGCGCTGCGGGCGCCGGGGATGTGGCCGGAACGGACGTCCGTCGGCAGGACGTGCGCACCGGAGTACCGGTCGGCGGCACGGGCGTCGAGGACGATCGCGTCGCCCGCCGCGACCTGATCGGCGCTCCGCAGCGCCTCCTTGGGCCACTGCACCGGCGTCAGCCGCGCCTCGGGGAGTACGACGGTGCCGGTCTCGGTCTCGCCGGGCCAGCCGGCCAGCCCGCCGTCGAGCAGGGCGGCGGGCCGTCCGGTGCGGCGCAGCAGCCACACCAGCCGGGCGGCGTACGGCCCGCCGTCGGCGTCGTACGCCACCACGGTCGTACCGTCTCCGACGCCGAGCGCACCCAACGCCCATGCGAACGCGGCCGGTTCGGGCAGGGGGTGGCGTCCGCCGGTCTCGTCGGGCGGGGCGGACAGGACCGTGTCGACGTCGACCCAGACCGCGCCGGGCAGATGGCCGGTGAGGTAGGCGTCGTAGCCGCTGCGGCCGTCCAGGAACCAGCGGACGTCGGCGAGGACGAGGGTGTCGCGGTGGGCGCGCACCCACCCGGCGTCGACCACGGGCGGCAGCTCAGGCACCGGTCACCGCCTCGGTCCCGAGACCGGCGACCTGGGGAAGGACCTCGGCGGCGGTCAGTTCGGTGGCCGCCTGGACCTCCGCGTACGGGATGCCGCCGACGTCGATGGCGAGGAGGTGCAGGTCGTGACCCCACAGCTCGTGCAGGCGGCCCAGTTTGTCGACGACCTCGGCGGGGCTGCCGCAGATCGCGGGCCCGTTGTCGCCGATGTACGTGTCGAAGTCCGGCGGGGTCGTGACGTGCGGGGTGCCGGGCTTCTTCACGGTCAGGTAGTTGGTGATGTAGGGCGCCCACACGGAGCGCGCCCGTTGGGACGACTCGGCGACGAAGACGTGGCTGGCGGCGCCGAGCCTGCCGGGCGGGTCGGCGCGTCCGCTCTCCTTCCACAGGGTGCGGTACGCGTCGAAGACCGGTACGAACGCGCCGGGTTCACGCGCGGTGGTCCCCACGACCAGCGGCAGCCCGTGTTCCACCGCGAGCTGCACGGACTCCGACCCGACCCCGCCGCTGATCCACAGCGGCGGCTTCGGCTGCCACGGCCTCGGCTGTACGGTGACTTCGGCCAGCGGCGGCCTGAACTCGCCCTGCCAGGTGACCCGTTCCTCGGTCCACAACCGGATCAGCAGCTCCGTGTTCTCCCGTTTGCGCGCTGCCTTCGACTCAGGGGACTGGCCGAACACCGCGTACGGCTCGGGGAAGAAGGAGCCGCCCGCGATGAGTTCGAGCCGGCCGCCGGACAACAGGTCGACGAGCGCGTAGTCCTCGGCGACGAGTACGGGGTCGCGGTTGGCGACGAGGGTGGTTCCTGTCGCCAGCCTGATCGTCGACGTGTGCTCCGCGATCGCGGCCAGCACCAGCGCGGGCGAGGAGATGACGTCCCGCTCCCCGAAGTGGTGCTCGCCGACGGTGTACCAGACGAACCCGGCGTCCTCCGCCTCCGCCGCCGCGCGCACCACGTCCCGCAGCCGCTGGCGCTGGGTGAGGGTCTTGCCGGTGAGCGGGTCGGGCAGAAGACTGCCGAACGTGATGAGCCCTAGCTGCATGGAATGTCCTCCGTCGCGCTGCGGCCCGGCACGGCGGCCAGCAGCTCCCGGGTGTAGGGGTGTTGCGGCGCCCTCAGCAGCTCCGCCGCGGGCCCGCTCTCCACGATCCGGCCTCCGCGCATGACCGCGATCCGGTCACTGACCTGCGCGACGACAGCCAGATCGTGAGAGATGAACAGATAACTCAGCCCACGCCGCTCCTGAAGCCCGACGAGCAGCTCCAGGATCCGGGCCTGAACGGTGACGTCGAGCGCGGACACCGGCTCGTCGCACACCAGCACCTCCGGCCCGAGCGCCAACGCCCGCGCGATGGCGACCCGTTGCCGCTGCCCCCCGGACAACTCGGCTGCCTTGCGCCGCTCCACGCCGGCCGGCAGCGCCACATCGTCGAGCAGCCGCCGCACCTGCCCGCCCCACTCCGCCCTGCTCCCGATCCCGTGGTTCCGCAACGGCTCGGTCAGCAACTCCTCGACGGTGAAACGGGGGTTCAGCGAGGCGTACGGGTTCTGGTAGACAAGCTGGATACGACGGTGCAGAGCCCGCCGCGCGGCTCCCCGCACGGTGGTGACATCGACCCCGTCCAGCAGCACCGTGCCGCTGTCGACCCGCTCCAGCCCGAGAATCATCCGCGCGGTCGTCGACTTCCCCGACCCGGACTCCCCCACCACCCCGAGGGTCTCCCCCCTGCCCAGCGCGAACCCGACCCCGTCGACGGCGGTGCGTGTACGGCGCCTTGACAGCACCGGCCCCCGGACGGGGAAGGCCCGGGTGAGACCGGTGACGCTCAACAGGGGAGCCGGTGGGTCCAGTTCGCCGCAGGTGGGCCGAGCGGCGGGGGTGGCCGCGTCCGCCGACGCGGGGGCAGCCGTGCGGGAGGAGGAGCGGCGGCGGAGAAGCCGGGCCATGAGCGGCGGAGCATCACCGGGCGCATCCGCCGGCGTGGTACCGGGCGCAGCCACCGGGGCGGAGCCCGCCTTGCTGGAACGTGCACGCGGAGCTCGGGCCGTCAGGGTCGGCGCGTCCGCCAGCAGCTTGCGTGTGTACGGGTGTCGGGGGTCGGCGAGTACCCGCCCGGCAGGCCCCGCCTCCACCACCCGCCCCTGAGACATCACCACCACGTGTTGCGCCCGGTCGGCGACCACCGCGAGGTCGTGGGTGACCAGGAGCATGGCGGTGCCGGTGGTGGTGACGACGTCCTGGAGGTGGTCGAGGAGTTGGCGTTGGACCGTGACGTCGAGGGCCGAGGTGGGTTCGTCGGCGATGAGGAGGCGGGGGCGGGCGGCGGTGGCGATGGCGATGAGCACGCGTTGGCGCATGCCACCGGAGAGTTCGTGGGGGTACTGGCGGGCGCGTTGTGCCGGGTCGGGCAGTCCGGCCTCGGCGAGGAGGTCGACGGCTCGGCCGGGGGCGTCCCTGCGGGTGGCCAGGCCGTGTACCCGCAGCACCTCGGCGACCTGCGCGCCGACCGGCTTGACCGGGTCGAGGCTGACACCGGGGTCCTGCGGGATCAGCCCGATACGCCGCCCCCGCACCTCCCGCCACGCCCGCTCCCCGAGCCCGGTCAGCTCCTGGCCCTGAAACCGGACAGAACCGCCCAGCACCACACCCCCGGCCGGCAACAGCCCGACCAGCGCATGAGCGGTACTGCTCTTCCCCGACCCGGACTCCCCCACCACAGCGGTGATCTCCCCGGCATCCGCTCGCAGATCGAGCCCGTCCACAGCGAGGTGCGCACCACGCGCGGCGCGGTACCCGATCCGCAGCCCTCGCACGGCCAGCAGTGGATCCCCGGCCGACTCCGCAGGGGGAACCGCGGCGCGAGCACCGGGGCTCCCGGCCGCGCCGTCGTCGTACCCGGCCGCCGGGCGAGAACCCCGGTCCCCCGCCGAGCCGTGAGCGGAGAAGTCCTGCTCCGGCGCCGGGTCACTGCCGTGCCCGGCAAGCCCCCGAACCCGCGCCGCGTCGTGATCACGCACCGGTTCCACCGGATTCACCGATGCCCCCCTTCCGCTTCGAGCACCCGTGACAGCCGGTTCGCCGCGAGGACGACGACCGTGACCGTGAGACTGGGCAGAGTAGTCAGCCACCAGGCCGTCGCGAGGTAGTTGCGGCCGTCGGCGACGAGGGAGCCCCATTCGGGGGCCGGTGGGGGTTCGCCGTAGCCGAGGAAGCCCAGGCTGGAGACGGCGAGGACGACGAGGCCGAAGTCGAGGGCGGCCAGGGCCAGGACGGGGCCGATGGCGGGCGGGAGGATGTAGCGGGGGAGGATGCGCCACCATCGCGCGCCGCAGAGGATCGCGGCCTCGACGTACGGTGCGGCCCGTACGCGCAGTACTTCCGCCCGCATGACCCGGGTGAACGCGGCGACACTGGTCGCCCCGATGGCGACAGCGATCTGGCCGGTGCCCACGCCGAGCGCGGTGACGAGCGTGAGCGAGAGCAGGAGCGGCGGGACGGACATCGTGACCTCGACGGCCCGCATGATGACCGCGTCCGTCCAGCTGCCGAAGAACCCGGCGACGAGCCCGAGGATCACTCCGCCGCCCAGGGCGATGAGGATGGCCAGGGCGGTGGCGCGCAGCGACAGGGCTGCGCCGTGGACCATTCGGGCGTAGATGTCGCGGCCCAACTGGTCTGTTCCGAAAAGGTGTTGGGCGCTCGGCGGTTGGAAGCGGTCCGCCGGCACGCCGGTGAGGGGGCTGCGGGAGGTGAACCAGTCCGGTACGAGGGCCCAGCCGAGGACCAGCGCGAGGACGAGGACGGAGAGCGTGGCGCCGGGTGAGCGCAGTGGGGCCGAGAACACGCGGCGAAGCCGTGCGGGCTCCTGGACCGGCTCGACGGGCAAGGGAGTCAGCGTCGTCATGCGGTCACCAGCCGTCCCGTGGCGCGGATGCGGGGGTCGAGCACCGGATACAGCAGGTCGATCAGCAGGTTGACCACCGCGAAGGCCAGAGCGGCGACCACCACGACCCCCTGGACCACCGGCAGGTCCTGCGCGGAGACGGCGGACTGGGTGATGCGGCCCATGCCGGGCCGTGAGAAGACCGTCTCGACGACGACCGCGCCGCCGATCAGCGAGCCGACGAGCATCCCGGCGACGGTCGCGGCCGGGATGGCCGCGTTGCGCAGCCCGTGGCCGAACAGGAGCCGGGCCCGGCCCGCGCCCGTGGCGCGGACGGTGTCGGCGTACGGCTCCTGGAGGGTCGTGTGGAGGGACTTGCCGAGGACCTGGGCGACGAGTGCGGCTCCCGGGATCGCCATGGTGCAGGCGGGCAGGATCACGCTGTCGAAGCCGCTGTCGCCGAGGGAGGGGAAGAGGTGCCAGCGGAAGGAGAGGAACTGGATCAGGACGAGCCCCACCCAGAAGGACGGCAGGGACACCGCGAACGACGGCAGTGAGCGCAGGAGTTGGCTCAGGAGAGGGCTCGCGGTGAGGTTCGCGGCGACCCCGAGCAGCGTGCCCAGGGTCAGCGCGAGCAGCATGGCGAGGGTGCCGACCTGGAGGGTCGGCGGGATCGCGTCGGCGATCATGCGGGAGACCGGCTGCCCGGTCTGGAGGGACGCGCCGAGGTCGCCGTGGAGCGCGCCGGCGAGCGCGGAGCCGTACTGGAGGATCAGCGGCCGGTCGAAGCCGAGTTCGGCGCGCGCCTGGGCGACCTGCTGCGGGGTCAGTTCGGCGAAGCCGCCGCGTCCGCTGAGCATGAGCGCGACCGGGTCGCCGGGCAGCAGCCGCAGCGCGACGAAGGTGAGGGTGAACGCGGCCCAGACGACGAACACCGCGCGCAGTGTCCGGGTGGCCGCGTACCGGGCCGTGTGCACTGTCTACCTCCCTCAGCCCAGCCAGGTGTCGTACAGGTCGAACCGGTTGGAGGCGTCGAGCGTGAAGCCCTTGACCTTGTCGGAGACGCCGTGGACCTGGGCGCCCTCGTACAGCGGGACGGTGTCGGCGTGGTCGAGGATCCAGCGGACCGCGTTGGACACGGCCCTCTGGCGGGTCTTCGCGTCGGTCGCCGCGACCTCCTGCTCCAGGTAGGTGTCGAGTTCGCTCGGCGGCAGGTGCCAGAGGTTGGCGCTCTTGGAGTAGAAGATGTTGCGCAGGACGTCCGGGTCGGCGCGGGTGACACCGACGGCGGTGAGGTCGAAGTTGCCCTTCTGCTGCTGCTCGACGTAGACGGCGGGGGTGACGGCCTTCAGCTTCAGGTCGACGCCGATCTTCCGGAGCTGCTGCTGCACGGCCTCGTTCGCGGGCGGCATCGGCGCGGGGATCAGCCAGGTGAGGGCGAGCGGCTTGCCGTCCTTCTCCCGGATGCCGTCCTTGCCCTCCTTCCAACCCGCGCTGTCCAGCAGGGATTTGGCGCCCTGCGGGTCGTGGCGGAGTTTGTCGGAGAAGTCCTCGTAGTACGGAGTCGTCGAGGACAGCACGCTCGTGGCGGGCTTGTACGAGTCGCTCAGCACGGAGTCGACGAGCCCTTGCCGGTCGATGCCCTTGAGGAGCGCCTCGCGGACCTTCTGGTCGGCGAGGATCCCCTGGTGGTTGAGGGAGAGGGGCGGTACGAGCCCGGGACCCGGTGCCGACACGACGCGGAAGCCGTTGCCCTTGAACTGGGCCTCGTCCGTGGGCTGGAGGGCCTTGGCCATGTCGACCTGACCGGAGGAGAGGGCGCCGGTGCGGGCGCCGGCCTCCGGGATGAACGTGAACGTCACCTGGTCGAGGTGGGCGGCGCCCTTGTGCGTGGCGAGGGACGACGGCCAGGCGTAGTCCGCCCGCTTCTTGAGGACGGCTTCCTGGTTGGTGGTGTAGTGGTCCAGGACGTACGGGCCCGAGCCGATGAACGTGCCCCGGCAGCGGTCGGCGGCCGAGGCCGTGAACGACGCGGGCGACAGGATCCCCAGGCCGACGGTCGACGTCGCCTGGAGGAACTGGGCGTTGGCCGTCGCGAACCTGACGGTGAGGGTGTGCGCGTCGGTGACGGTCGTGCCCTGGTAGCCGATCAGATGGCTGGGGGCGCCGTTCGCGGGCAGCTTCACCAGGTTGTCGAACGTGGCCTTCACCGCCGCCGCGTCGACGGGCTTGCCGTCGCTGAAGGTGACGCCGTCGCGCAGCACGAACGTGAACGCGCTGCCGTCCGCGCTGGTCGTGAACGACTTCGCCAGCCACGGCACGATCTTGCCGGACTTCGGATCCTGAGCGGTGAGCGAGTCGACCACGGACCGGGTGATGTCGATCGCGCTGATCTGCCCCGTCTGCTGCGGATCCAGGCACCCCGGATCCGCCTCGGCCCCGACCAGCAGCGTCCCCCCGTCACGCGGCGCCCCGTCACTCGTACCGCCCGAGTCCCCGCCACCGCCCGAACACGCGGCGACGGGCAGGACGACCGCGAGCAGCGCGCCCGCGAGACGGAGCCGACGGCGCGAGCGGGTGGTTCTGGTGGGCATCTCAGGACCTTTCTCGAAGGAACTCGGGTCTCGAAGGACCTCGGGGGAATCGGCGAGAGGAGACGGCGAGGGAGGTGGGGCCCCACGCCTCACGGACGGGGCACCACCCCTGCGGGGCACCGGGCCGCCGGCCCTCGGCGAACGCCACGGGAGAGCGCACGCGGTCTCGGTCATCAGCCCTTGGCCACCGCCTCCCGCACGGCCGGCACGATCTCCTCGGCCCACCGGCCGAGGCCTACCTGCCCGGAGGGGTCACCGGACGCGAAGTACACGAACCCGGATGCGCCGTGTTCCAGGACGGCCTCGGTCAGTTCGGTGATCCACTGGCCGACGGAACCGCCCAGCCACCGCCCGGACGAGTCGCGCGGAGCGTTGACGGGGGCGTCGGTGATGCGGGCCGGCAGGTTGAAGACGGTCGCGATGTCCGCGGGGTCACGGCCGACGGAGCGCGCGGCTTCCTCGACCAGCGGCCGTGAGCTGCGGTACCGCTCGCTGTGCCAGTCCGCCGCGTTGCCGGGGATCCAGCCGTCGGCCGAACGCCCGGTGACCGCGAGGGACTTGGGGCCCACGGACCCCGTCCAGACCAGCGGCGCGGGCACCGGCGCCGGGTCGAGCCCGACGACCTTGGTGAACTCGCCGTCCAGGGTGACCGGGGCGGGGCCGTCGGACAGCGCCCGCACCAGGCCGATGGCCTCCTCCAGGGCGCGTACGGCGGCGGCCGGGTCGAGCCGGGTGACACCGAAGCGGGCGATGTCGTCCCAGTAGCCGCCCGCGCCGATGCCGAGGACGACCCGGCCCCCGGAGAGCGCGGACAGCGTCGACAGGGTGCGGGCCAGCAGCGGCACCGGGCGGGTCGGCAGGTTGGTCACAGTCGTGACGCCGGTGATGGTCCGGGTCCGGCCGAGGAGCAGGCCGAGCGTGCTGTACGCCTCCAGCCGATCGCCGTAGTACGGGTGGTCGGACAGGGCGAAGAAGTCGAGCCCCGCCCGGTCGGCGTACTCGACCCGGCGTGCGACCTCCGGTGCGTCGTCGACGGCGATCCCCGGTCCGATCCCGAACCACGGTTTGCGTGCGAGCCGTTCTGTCATCTGCTTCTTTCCTCGGTACGGATTTCAGTCGGCCTCACGGGAGACACACCCCGTGTCAGACCCGTACGGCCTCGACCACGCTGCAGTGCCCACCCGGCACGACCCGCGTCAGCTCGAGCCCCGAGTCCGCCAGCAGCGCCTCGAACTCACCGGCCGTACGCTGCTGTCCCCCGGCGACGACCAGCATGTCGAGGTCCATCAGGGAAACCGTCGGCGACGGCCGGGGCCGGTCCGGCAACACGGCCTCAACCAGCAGCACGTGTCCCCCGTCGGCCAGCGCGGCGCGCGCGTTGGTCAGGATGCGCCGGGACTGCTCGTCGTCCCAGTCGTGGATGATGTTGGAGAGGATCACGGCGTCACCGCCGCCCGGCACGGACTCGAAGAAGTCCCCGGCGACCAGCTCCGCCCGGTCGGCCACCCCGGCGTCCCGCAGCGGCTGCCCGGCCGAGGCGATGACCTCGGGCCGGTCGTACAGAATCCCGCGCGTCCCGGGCGCGGAGGCGAGGACGGCGGCCAGCAGCGCGCCCCGCCCGCCGCCCGCGTCGACGATCGTCGAGAACCGCCCGAAGTCGTACGCGGCGACGACCGGGGCGATGATCTGCCGGGACGCCTCGGTCATGGCCCGGTCGAAGACGCCGAGCACGTCGGGGTGGTCGTGCAGGTAGTCCCAGACGGACTTGCCGAGCACCTCGGGGAAGGCGGTGTGCCCGGTGCGTACGGCGTCGGCGAGGCCGGCCCAGGCGTGCCGTTCGGCGGGCAGCCCAGTCCAGATCGCGAAGTTGCGCAGGCTGACCGGGCTGTCGGCGCGCAACGCGTCGCCCAGCGCGGTCAGTTCGAAGACCTGGCCGTCGTGTTCGGTGAACAGGCCGATATCGGCGCCGGCCCGCAGCAGCCGGTAGAGGCTGGGCGCGTGGGTGTCGGTCGCGGCGGCGAGTTCGGTGAGCGGTCGGGGGCCTTCGGCGAGCGCGTCGGCGACGCCGAGTTCGGCGGTCGCACTGACCGCCTGGGCGAGCCATCCTGCGGTGACGAGCTGCAACACCTGCGCATGCAGGGGCAGTTCACTGGAGCCTGGGGGCATGGCGGAGCTTCCTCCTTGGCGGCGGGGTTGGCCGGTGGGGTTGGACCGGGACACACCGACAGGCCCGTGTGAAGTGTGTCGGGGGCCGGTCGGGCCGTACAAGCCGCGCTGATGTCAGGTCTTTGCGCGGTACGTCAGATCTCTGCAAAGTCGCCGGGTCAGTGCCCCGGCGCGCCCTGCGGGCCCTGCCCTTCGTGCCACACCAGGTCGAAGACGAACCGGTCGATGCGCCAGCCGTCGGCGGTCCGCACCGCACCGGCCTCGTAGTGCCCGCCGATGGTGAAGTGGACGCCGGGCTCGGCGGCCTTGCGGACGTGTACGGCGGTCAGGTGCGCGCGGATCGTGGCCCGGTCGCCGTCGACGTCGATGGAGTAGTTGGACGCGGTGTGGTGGGTGCGCTCAAAGGTCGTACGGGCCATCTCCTGGAACTCGGTGAGTCCCGCGATCCCCTTGTACTCGCCCATGGGGAAGGTGAGGTGGACGTCGTCGGTGAAGACCGCGCCGAACCAGTCGTCGCGGTGCCGGTCGCGGTCGAGGTGGGTGACGTAGCGGTCGGCGAGGGCGGTGAGGTCGGCCCTGTCCCGCAGGTCGACGAGGGTCTTTTCACTCATGCCGGTACTGCCTCTCGGTCGGTGACGGGACCGAACCAGCGGTGCAGGGCGTCGGTGAGCCCCTCGCCGCCGGGCGCGGCGGACACCCACGCGGCGTGCCCGTCGGGGCGGATCAACAGGGCGTGCAGGCCCGCCAGTTCGTCGTACGGGTCGTCGGCCGGCTTGGCGGTCGTGACGGTCACCCGGTCGTGCCAGGGGGCGGCGGCCGTGCGGATCTCCGGGTCGTCGGCGAGGTCGAGGAGGACGCCGCGCGCCGGGTGCAGGAGCCGGGCGGTGCTGGTCCGACCGGCGGGCCCGACCAGGGCGCGGGGTGCGACGCGCCCGCCCGTCAGCGGGTGGCCGCCGCCGAGGTCGTACCGGACGTCGATACCGCTGACCGCGCCGGCGAGATGGCGTTTGACGTCGTCGTACGCGATGAGTTCGGCCAACAGGGCGCGCAGCGGGTCGGACTCCCTGCCGCCGAGGAAGACCGTGCCCTGGGCGCGGGTGTTCAGCAGCAGGCGGGCGCCGACCGGGTGGCGTTCGGCGTGGTAGGTGTCGAGGAGGCCGGGGTGGGCGCGTCCGGTGACCTCGGCGGCGAGCTTCCAGCCCAGGTTGACGGCGTCCAGGATGCCGGTGCTCATGCCCTGGCCGCCGGCCGGGAGGTGGACGTGGGCGGCGTCCCCGGCGAGCAGGACCCGGCCCGCGCGGTAGGTGGCCGCCTGCCGGGTGGCGTCGGTGAAGGAGCTGACCCACTCGGTGTCGGCGTCGGCGATGTCCTCGCCGGTGAGCCGCCGCCAGGCGTCGGCGACCTCGGCGAACGTGACGGGCGCGGCGTCCTCGCGGGGCGGGGCGCCGTCCGGGCAGACGATGATGCGGTCGACCTCGTCGGTCAGGGGCGCCGCCATCACCATGCCGTGTTCCAGACGCTCCCCGAGCGGCCGGGGCCGCAGCTTGCGGCCCACCACGTCCGCGAGGTACATGACACGGGCGGCCGGTGTGCCGGGGAAGGCGATCCCGGCGGCCGCGCGCACGGGGCTGTGCCCGCCGTCGGCGCCCACGAGGTAGGCGGCGCGCAGCCGCCCCGGCCCTTCGGGGGTGCGTACGGTGATCTCCACCGCCGAGTCACCGGCGTCCAGCCCGGTGAACTCCCACCCCCGGTGGACGACCGCGCCGAGTTCGACCGCCCACTCCTCCAGCACCGCCTCAGTGCGCGACTGCGGTATCCCTCGGGCCCCGAAGTGGGCGCCCGGCAGGACGGTGTAGTCGAACCGCACCCCGCCGAAGTGGCCGACAGGGCTGATCTGAGGCGTTCCGAAGCGCGGCAGCAGTCCCCGCTGGTCGAACGCCTCCATGGCGCGGGCGGTGAAACCCAGCCCCCGGGACTGTCCGGTCGGCTCGGCGAGCCGCTCCACGACCGTCACGCGCGCGCCGCCCAGGCGCAGTTCACCGGCGAGCGTCAGCCCGGTCGGCCCCGCGCCGACGACGATGACGTCGGTGTCGGCCATGCCGGTCAGTCCTTCGCCGGCAGAGCCGACCGGGAGTGTGTCACCCGGTAGGTGTTGGCCTGCCGCCCGGTGACGAGGGACCGCGCCCGCTCCCGGCCCTGGCGGATGTCGGCCGGCCGCTGCTCCTCGGGAAGGGTGTGGAACGCGTCGTACGCCTCCTTGCTGTCCCACTGGGCGTAGTTGACGACGTATGTGCCGTCCACGCCCCGGAAGTAGGTGTGCGAGCGGTAGCCGGGCACGGTCGTGATCCACTCGTCCGGTTTCGCGAGGGTCTCCAGGAGGTCCTTCTGGTCCTCGGGGCGCGTGTCGAAGACGATCACGACGGTGTAGTCGTCGCGTTCCGGCGAGATCTCGATGCCCCGGTCCAGCGCGGGGTGGTGCTGGGTGAAGGCCAGTTCGGTCTTCAACAGGCGTACGGTCCGGGCGAGTTTGTGGAACAGCGGTACGGTCTTGCGCTGGAACTTCTGGCTTTCGTACCGGGCCTGGAGGTCGGCGGCGCTGCGCCACTGGATGTAGTTGACGGTTCCCGGCTCGTCCACGCCCGAGTGCAGCGTCGAGGAGATCCAGCCGGGGTAGTCGGCGTGGTCGATGATGTCGCGCATCGCGTCGAGCACGTCGTCCTGGAGGGGCCGGGTGTCCGTCTCGAAGAGGTTGAAGACGGTCAGGTAGCCGTCGTCGGGCGAGATCAGGGGCATGCGGGTTTCCTTACGTCGTCGGTGGGCCGAACCAGCGGGCGAGCACCTCTTGGGGCGGCGGGTCGGACGGGTCCGCCCAGACGGTGTGCCCGTCGGGCCGTACGAGGGTCCAGTGCTCGGCGGGGGCGTAGGGGACGCCGTCCAGGATGTCGGCGGGGCCGAGGAGCAACCCCCGTCCGGCGCGCAGGAGTTCGGTGCTGTGCGGCAGGCGGGCGCCGACGCCGTCGTAGTGGACGTCGAGGCCGCCGATCGTCGCGGCGAGGTGGGCGCGGACGGGTTCGTGGCCGATGAGTTCGGTGAGCAGGGCGCGTACGGGTTCCACCTCGGGGCCGCCGAACAGCAGCAGTGCCTGCGCCTCGATGGTGGACAGGGTGCGCGCGCCGACCGGGTGGCGTTCGGCGTGGTAGGTGTCGAGGAGGCCGGGGTGGGCGCGTCCGGTGACCTCGGCGGCGAGTTTCCAGCCCAGGTTGAAGGCGTCGTGCAGGCCCAGGTTGAGGGCCTGGCCGCCGATGGGCGGCTGGCGGTGCGCGGCGTCGCCCGCGAACAGGACGCGGCCGTGCCGGTAGTGGGTGAGCTGGCGGGTCGTGTCGTCGAACGCGTTCACCCACAGCGGGGTGCCGCCGCTGACGTCCTCGCCGGTGACCCGCTTCCAGGCGCGCGCGATCTCGTCGTACGCGGGCGGCCCGGTCCGTACGGGCACCGGCGCGCCGTGCTCGTGCACCATCACCCGCGTCACCCCGTCGGCCCGGCGCGCGGCGACGGCCAGTCCGTCCAGCAGCCGTTCGAAGCGCCGGTCGGGGACCTCGATCCCGGCGACGTCGGCCCGCAGCAGCTCGCGCCGCGCGTCGTGGCCGGGGAAGTCCGCGCCGAGGAGGCGGCGTACGGTGCTGTCCTCGCCGTCGCAGGCGACGAGCCAGGCGGCGCGTACGACGTGGTCGCCGGTCTCGGCCTCGACGTACGCGCCCGTGTCGGTGACCGCCCGCACCTCCTGCCCGCGCCGCACGTCGGCGCCGAGCCCGGCGGCCCAGCGCGCGAGCAGCCGTTCGGTGTCGGACTGGGGAACCTTCCACAGCCCCGGCCGGCTGCCGGGCAGTGTCAGGTCGACCGGGATCCCGGCGAAGTGCCCGCGCGAGTCGTTCGCCGGGCTGTCTTCCCCGTCCCACAGCCCCCGGCTGTCGAAGATCTCCATCGTGCGGGCGTGAAGGGTCGAGGCCCGCGACTCGGTGGTGGGCTCTTCGAGCCGTTCGAGTACGACGACGTCGGCGCCGCCGAGGCGCAGTTCCCCGGCGAGCAGCAGCCCGACGGGGCCCGCGCCGACGACCACGACCTGCGTGTCGGGCACGTCAGCCCCGCTCCCCCGCGAGCGTCTCGGCGTACGCCTTGGCGTGGCCGAGGGTGGCGAGGCTGTTGGTGGACAGGGCGGTGTGGACGTACGTCCGGGCGTCGGCCACGGTCGCATCGGTTCCGAGGACGGCGGCGATGGTGTCGGTGTTGAGGCTGACGGTGTGCTGGGAGGAGGCGACGGTGCCTTCCCCGGTCTCCTCGAAGGTCCACACGCCGGTGTGCAGGGTCAGCAGCGCGGGCAGGGTGACCTGCTTGTAGGCGATGCGGTGGTGGGGGAAGGTCACGCGGTACGACTTGGTGGTGTGCGTGGATCCGTCCTTGGCGCGGGTGTCCATCTCCAGGGTCTGGAGTCCCGGGGTGTCCTCGGTGAGGCGTACGGACGCGACGTGCGGGAGCCGCTCGGCCCACTGGTCCGCCTCGTTGACGAAGTCGAAGAGGTCCTTGGCGGCGCCGGTGACGGTGACGCTGTCGGTGAAGGAGAACGCCAGGTCCTCGGCGGCGTGGGCGGCTTCGACGTTGGTGCGCAGCGCGGCGAGTTCGGAGCGGCTGTTGCGGTCGACGGCCTCGTCGATCCAGGCGAGCCCTTCCGGGTCGTCGTCGACCGCGCGGTAGTCGTGCGTGAGCCGGACCCGGGCCTTGTTGTCGCCGAGGGGTTCGATGATCCAGGCGCCGCCCATCGCGGCGACCGGCGGGGTGCTGATCTCCTGCCGGAAGGTGATGCGCAGGCGCTCCGGGTCCAGGGTGCGGCGGGAGGTCCAGTTCTTGGCCTCGCCGTGTGCGGTGGCCCAGATCCGGATGCGTTCCTCGGCGCCGGTGTGCTCGACCTGGTCGACGTGGATGGTGGGCGGGAAGATCCGGGGCCAGTTCACCACGTCGGCGATGAGGCGGTAGACGGCCGCCGCGGGGGCGCCGACGGTGATCTCGTGCTCGACCTCACGGGTTGGCATGGTCGGGGCTCCTTCGTCATGGTCCTGGGTCCTGGTCAGAAGTTGCCGAGGCCGCCGCAGACGTTGAGGGCCTGTGCGGTGATGGAGGCGGCGGTGTCGGAGGCGAGGTAGCCGACCAGGCCCGCGACCTCCTCCGGGGTGGAGTACCGGCCGAGCGGGATCTTCGCCTGGAACTTCTCCAGGATCGCGTCCTCGCTGGTGTCGTAGGCGGCGGCGTACCCCTGCCGGACCCGCTGCGCCATCGGCGTCTCGACATACCCGGGGCAGACCGCGTTGACGGTGATGCCGGTGGGCGCGAGCTCGTTGCCGAGGGCCTTGGTGAAGCCGACGACGCCGTGCTTCGACGCGGAGTAGGGGGCGCCCAGCACGACGCCCTGCTTGCCGGCCGTGGAGGCGATGTTGATGATGCGGCCCCGGTCCTTGTGGCGCAGCCCGCCCGTGGTGAGGACCTCGCGGGTGAGCCGGAAGACGCTGGTGAGGTTCGTCTCGATGACGTCCTCCCACAGCTCGTCGGCGATGTCGGCGGTGACGCCGCCGCCGGACCGGCCCGCGTTGTTGACGAGTACATCGATCGTCCCGAACCGCTCCAGCGCGGCCCGCACGAAGGCCCGTACGGCCTCGGGTTCGCGGACGTCGACGGTCGTACCGGCCACGTCGAGCCCTTCGGCGACAAGTTCCTTGACGGTGGCCTCGACGTTCTCCGCGTCACGGGCACCGATGAACACGCGGTGCCCCTGGACGGCGAGCAGCCGGGCGACGGCCAGGCCGATGCCGCTGGTGGCGCCGGTGACGAGAGCGACGCGGCCGGTGGTGGTCGTGGTCATGGCGGCCTCTCAGACGGTGCGGGAGACGGTCAGCAGGTCGTTGACGACGCCGATGAGGGCGCGCGGGGTCAGCGCGTCGGTCAGCAGGTCGTCGTCGAGGGCGATGCCGTACGTGCGCTCGATCCGGCTGCCGGTCTCCAGGAGGGCCAGCGACTCGTAGCCGAGCGCGGTGAACTCGGTGTCCAGGACGTCTCCGTCGAGGTCGACGCCCTCTTCGGCGCCGGCGGCCTCCAGGAGGATGCGCTTGAGATCGGCGAGGGTGAACGGGTCGGCAGACACGGGGAGGGTCCTTCCGGTGGGGGGCTGGGTGGGGGGCGCGTGCGGGGCTTTGGGGCGCGTACGCGGAAACGGTCCTTCTGGGCGGGGCGGTCAGCGCGGTGCGGGCGCCCGCAGGACGACGGCGGAGTTGAAGCCGCCGTGTCCCCGGGCCAGGACCAGCGCGGTGCGCAGGCCGAGGCGGCGCGGCCGGTCGACGACGAGGTCCAGGTCGTACTCGGGGGAGAGCTTGACGTTGACGGTGGCGGGGACGATCCCGTCGCGCAGGGCGAGCAGGGCGGTGGCCAGGTCGAGGGGGGCGGCGCCCGAATAGAGGCGGCCGGTCATCGTCTTGGGGCCGCTGACCGGGACGCCGTACGGGCCGAAGACCTGGGTGAGCGCGTCGGCCTCGGCGCGGTCGAGGTCGGGGTCGCCGGCCGCGTCGGCGAACACGACGTCCACGTCGGCGGGTTGGGCGCCCGCGTCGGCGAGGGCGAGTTCGACGGCCTTGCGCAGGCCGGGCGGGCGCCCGCTGCCGGGCCTGGGGTCGAAGGTGGCGCCGTATCCGGCGATCTCGCCGTAGGAGTGGGCGCCGCGTTCGCGGGCGGACTCGGCGGCCTCCAGGATCAGGATCGCGCCGCCCTCGCCGGGCACATGGCCGCAGGCGTCGCGGTCGAAGGGGAGGTAGGCGCGGGCGGGGTCCTCGCTGGTGCTGAGCCGGCCGCCGGCGAGCTGCGCGACCCAGCCCCAGGGGCACAGGGAGGCGTCGACGCCGCCGGACACGACAAGACGGGTGCCCTTGCGGATCTGCCGGCGGGCCTGGGCGACCGCGTCGAGGCCGCCGGCCTGGTCGCTGACGACGACGCCGCTGGGGCCCTTCATGCCGTTGCGGATGGAGATCTGGCCGCTGTTGACGGCGTAGAACCAGGCGAAGGACTGGTACGCGGACACGTACTGGCTGCCCTGGCTCCACAGCTTGCGCAGCTCGTTCTGGCCGAACTCGAAGCCGCCGGACGCGCTCGCGGTGACCACGCCCATGTCGAAGGAGGCCAGCTCATCGGGGCGTACGCCCGCGTCGGCCAGCGCCCAGTCGGCGGCGGCGAGGGCGAGCCGGGTCATCCGGTCGGTCTGCGGGATGAGCCGGCCCGGCAGGTGCTCCTCGGCGGTGAACCCGGTGATCTCGCCGGCGAGTTTCGCCGGGTAGCCGGACGGGTCGAAGCGGGTGAGGCGGCCGATGGCGCTGCGGCCCTCGAGCGTGGCCGCCCAGTGCTCGCGCGTCCCGAGCCCGGTCGGCGAGGCGACGCCGAGTCCGGTCACCACGACGGTCGCCGTACTCACACCTGCTTCCTTTCCGGCTCGGCCAGCACCATCGCGCTCTGGAACCCGCCGAACCCGCTGCCAACGGTGAGTACCGCGTCGGTGAGCTGGTCACGGGCCTGCAACGGCACGTAGTCGAGGTCGCACTCGGGGTCGGGGGTGTGGAGGTTGGCGGTCGGCGGGACGACGTCGTACTCCATGGCCAGCACCGAGGCGGCGATCTCGATGGAGCCGATCGCGCCCAGGGAGTGGCCCACCATCGACTTGATCGAGCTGACCGGGGTGCGGTAGGCGTGCGCGCCGAGACTGCGCCTGAACGCGGCCGTCTCGTGGCGGTCGTTCTGTTTCGTGCCCGAGCCGTGCGCGTTGATGTAGTCGATGGCCTCGCCGGGCAGCCGCGCCTCGTCGAGGGCGACCCGGATCGCCTCGGCCATCTCCGCGCCGTCGGGGCGCAGTCCGGTCATGTGGTAGGCGTTCGAGCGGGTCGCGTACCCGGCGATCTCCGCGTAGATGTGGGCGCCGCGCCTGCGGGCGCTGTCGAGTTCCTCCAGCACGAACACGGCCGCGCCCTCGCCGAGCACGAACCCGTTGCGGGTGCCGTCGAAGGGGCGGGAGGCGTGGGCCGGGTCGTCGTGGCGGGGAGTGGTGGCCTTGATCGCGTCGAAGCAGGCCATGGTGATCGGGGAGATCGGCGCGTCCGACGAGCCGGCGACCATGATGTCCACGGCTCCCTCGCGGATCAGCTCGGCGGCGTACCCGACGGAGTCGATGCCCGAGGTGCAGCCGGTGGACACGACGGTGGCGGGGCCCTCTGCGCCGACCGCCCAGGCGACCTCGGCGGCGAAGGAGCTGGGCACCAGGTGGTCGTAGAGGTGCGGTGCCGCGTACGCGTGGTCGACGAGGGCGAGGCGGCCGCCGTCGCTGACGACGCGGTACTCCTCGTCCAGGCCCATCGTGGCGCCGACCGCGCTCCCGATGGTGACGCCGGTGCGGTACGGGTCGAGGTCGGCGAACTCGATCCCGCTGTCCGCGACCGCGCCGCGCGCCGCGACCACCGCGAACTGGGCGGCCCGGTCCATGCGGCGCACTTCCTGCGGGGTGAGGCCGTGCTCGTACGGATCGAAGTCGATCTCGGCGGCGACGCGGGAGCGGAACGGCGCGGGGTCGAAGAAGGTGATTCCCCGCGTCGCCGTACGCCCCTCACTCAGCAGGCTCCAGAAGTTCTTGGCGCCCACGCCACCCGGCGCGAGAACCTCGAGCCCCGTGATGACGACGCGACGCGCGCTCACGCGGACGCCTCCCACGAATAGAACCGCGTCGCCATCGCGTCCGCCGGTGAGCGCCAGGTCGCCGGGTCGTACGCCTCGATGAACGGCTTCAGGTCGTTGCTGATCCCGACGAACCGGGGGTCGGTCTTCGCCGCCTCGATCAGCTCTCCCCCGTTGTCCTCGTCGAAGTCCTGGAGGTGGAAGTACAGCCCCCGGTAGTGAAAGAGCTGGCGCCGCCTGGTCCCCATCCTGTGCGGCATCTCGGTCGCGTCGAAATCGGCGAACAGGCCGGCCACGTGCGCGCCCGCGCCCGGTTCCAGCCTGGCGACGATCAGAGTGCTGTGCATGCGTGCCCACTCCTCTCTCCTGTAATGGCCATGACATAACGGCAGTACATGTCGCGTCCGGCCTCCCTCACATGCCCACGCCGACCCGCGGCTTCAAGCCTCCGGGGTGCGGGGATCGCGTTCAAGGGAGGCCGGTTCAGGGCTCTGTCAGGGTTTTTCGGGGAACTGCACAGAAAGGTCAGACGGGTGCGGGTCAACGACAGAGGGGGGTGCGGGCGGGACAGGGGTCTGCGGGGCGGGTCAGACGATCGTCATGAGGGGGTGGGGTGTGCTTCGCGGGGGTGTTCCGGCGACCGGAACGGCCATGGCGAGGCGACCGGCCTCGCGATACCGCCCCGGTTGGCTCACGGCCATCCGGACCGCGCCGGTCAGGGCGGTACGGATCGCTCGGCGCCTGAGTGCCGCACCGATCACGCCCACGACCTGCGCCACGACGACAGGCCGCCCGCACCACCCGGGAAGCCGGGTGCCAGGCCGAAGCGCATATGGCCCCGACGGGGTCAGATCTCCGTGCCTGCGGCCCAGTGCACGGTGCCGCCAGACTTGATCATGACATTTCCGTCCGCCTGGAACACAAGCGTCACGCCGGGCTGTCGTTGCTCTGCGAGGACCACAAGGGCTGGCCGACGCCGCACTGTCGGTGCTGGCGGGCGTGGTGCTGCTCAGGGAGCGCCCCGCCGCGCTGATGTGGGTCGGCATGGCTGCCGTACCGCCGGCGCCGTGGCTGGTCCCGCAGGATACGTCGGACGCGGCCGGGGAGAGAAACGCGGCGATGCCCGACGGCACCGAGCGCCCTGGCGGTCAGCGTGGGATTGTTCGGTCTGCAGTTCTTGGCCATGGCTCAGGTGGACGGCGACAGCGGTCTGTGGCCGGTGGCACTGAGCCGAGTGGTGTACGTCGTTGTCATCGCAGGCGTATTGCCGTCGTACGGCGGCCGATGAACCATGCCGACAGGAGCGTGGGCGGCAGCGGTGGCAGCGGGCATGGTGGGACGGCCGCCACTGTGTATCCGGAGGCGACCACACAGAAACTCATGGCCGTGGCCACTGTGCTCTCGTCGCTGTATCCCGCAGTCGCTGTACCCCGCAGTCGCTGTATCCCGCCGTCGCTGTATCCCGCCGTCCCTGTCATCCTTGCCCTGCTGGATCGTGAAGCTGTGGTCGGACGCCTGGGCGGAGTTCGTGTCCTTCCGCTCCTTCGACGTCGCGGACACCGAGAAACGCGAGTTGCGGGATCGCGCATCCCACCTTTGAGACTCCTGCGACTCCGCCCGGGCGGACCGCTCGCCTCCAGGCCGTCGCTTACACCAACTGCTGTTCGTGCTGGATGGTACGGGTCCGGCCGGGGCTGGAGGAAGGCGAGTGCGGTCTCGGTCACCGTCAGCCCATGGCCGGCTCCCTGGCCTGTCAGGGCGACAGAGCGAACCGCGCGCGGCAGACCACGCGGCGACGCCGGGCGACACTCGGCACCACGTCTTCCAGCGGCACGGCGTGTCGAGATCCGTATCGGCGCCCTGCATGCAGCCGCCAGAGGCCTGGCTCTGGCCGGTTTTCTGCGTCACGTCCCCGTTCTCGTGGCCCCTCTGGTCGACATGCTCAAGGACGGCCCAACCGCACCCGTATGGCGCCCCGTCCGAACCCCCCACCGGAGAGTCGGATGGAGCCAGTCACCCGCACATTCATCACAGCGGTCTGCGCAGTCCCTTCCGCGCGCACCCCCGACCACAAGCCCGACCACGGCCGTCCTGGACCCCGACCACGGGCTCGACCGCAGCAGGTCAGAGCGGGCAGAGCCCTCACCTCTGCGATGACCTGGCCTGTCCTGACCTGGCGTCATCGTCCGCACAACGCGCAGCAGGGCCCCGCGCGAGGGCTGCCCAGTGGCGTTGCCGGCCCGCACCGCGTCCTCAGGATGCTCGTCCGGGTGGGGGCGGTCGAACATGAGGGCACCGGCTGCCGGATCGCGTTCCGATGATGGCCATGGGTGCGGCGTTGCCTGAAGGAGCGGTCCGCCGCGTCGCGTTTCCGTACCTGCTGGATGTGCACCGGGCTATCGGGCACGCCGTCCATCAGTGCGTCCTGCGCGGCCGCGGGGCAGCACCACCGGCACGACGTGCGGGTCCCGCCGAACGCACCACTGCCCGCCCGCGTCCGGCGCATCACAGCG
>NZ_JBSFTY010000062.1:0-55937 GCF_053591515.1 Streptomyces sp. NPDC003011 | reverse complement strand
CCCCTGGATCCGGCCAACCTCGTCGACCTGCAGAAGCGCGTCCGCGAGGAGGGCGAGTTCTCCGAGGTGGCGGCGTACCCGACCGCGCCGCCCAGGGCCAGCACGGCGACCGTCGTCGCCGCGGCGACGGCACGGGCGTGGGCGGACCGCCGCGCCCATCTCCCGCGCAGGCCGCCCGGAGCGCGCTCGGGCTCCGCTCCGCCGGGACCCGCGAGCACCTCGCGGTCCGCGCCCGCCTGCGCGGGCCGGTCGGACGGTTCCCCGTCGGCGGTGTGTTCCTGCTCCGCATCGTGCGTCACGGCTCACTCCCCTCGGTCACGGCGACGCGCCACCCGCGCTGCCACGCCTTGCTGTGATTGTGGGACGTGACCGGTAAGAAACAGGTAATTGGTTTCTGTGCGTTCGGGGCGTCCGCCCCAGCCGCCAGGCGTCCGCCGCCGGCTGATTCACCCGTCCGGCCCAGAGCCGCCCCGCGCGGCGCCTGCGCCCCGGCCGCCCGGCCGCTGCCGGGCCGCCCCACGGCCCCGGTCCGGCGGAGGTGCCCGAGCCTAGGTCTGGTCCGGCGTCCGCACCCGTGCGATGAGCAGCGCCACGTCGTCGGAGTTGTCCGGCTGGTGCAGGGTGCGCAGGAGGAGGTCGCAGACCTCCTCCAGGGGGCGGTCGGGGCCGTCGAGCAGCGCCAGCAGCGCGTTCAGGCGCTCGTCGAGCGGATGCTGCCGGGTCTCGACGAGGCCGTCGGTGTAGAACACGAGCCGGTCGCCCGGTTCGAGGCCGACCGTGGTCGTGGAGAACGCGACGCCGCCCACCCCCAGCGGTGCCCCCGTCGGAAGGTCGAGCAGCTCCGGGGGGCGGCCGGTGCGGAGCCGGACGGGCGGCAGGTGCCCGGCGTTGGCGATCCGGCACTGCCGCAGCCGCGGATCGTGGACCGCGTACACGCAGGTGGCGATGGAGTGGTCGAGGCCCTCGGTGATCCGGTCGAGGTGTTCCAGCAGACGGGCCGGGTCGAGGTCGAGGGAGGCCAGGGTGTTCGTGGCGGTGCGCAGCCGGCCCATGGTCGCGGCGGCGTTGATGCCGCTGCCCATCACGTCGCCCACGACGAGCGCGGTCTTCTCCCCGTCCAGCGGGATCACGTCGAACCAGTCGCCGCCGACCTCCGCGGTCGCGCCCGCGGGCTGGTAGCGGGAGGCGACCTCCAGGCCGCCGGTGACCGGCGGATGGCTGGGCAGCAGGCTGCGTTGCAGGGTGAGGGCGGTGTCGCGGGCGTTCTGGTACCAGCGCGCGTTGTCGATCTGCACGGCCGCGCGGGACGCCAGCTCCCGCGCCAGCACCAGATCGTCCTCGCCGAACGGCAGCGGGTTGCGGCTGCGTTTGAGATCGAGGGCACCGAGCACCTCGCCGCGCGCGATCAGCGGCACGGCCAGATAGGAGTGCACGCCCGCCCGGGCCAGTGACCCGGCCGCCTCGGGGGAGCGGGCGATGCGCGGCAGGTCCGCGGCCCCGACCTCCGCCACCAGCACCGGACGGCCCGTACGGACGCACTCGGTGACGAGCCGGTCGGGAGCGTACCGGGCGACCTGGCCGGGCGGGTCCGCGGCCAGGAGGGCGTCCGGGACCCGGTCCGCCGCCACGGCCAGGGCACGGATCACGGCCGGTTCGGCGGGGCCGAGAGCGCTCGGCCTGCCCTGCACGACCGCCTCCAGCAGGTCCACGGCGGCCACGTCGGCGAGTTCCGGCACGGCCACGTCGGCCAGTTCCCGTGCCGTGCGCTCCAGGTCCAGGGTGGTGCCGATGCGGGTGGTGGCGTCGGCGACGAGGGCCAAGCGCCGCCGCGCGCCCTCCGCCTCGACGGCCGCCCGGTGCTGCGCGGTGACGTCCACGACCGAGCAGGCCACGCCCAGCACGTTGTCCAGCGCGTCCTCCAGCCGGTACAGCGAGACGGTCCAGGCGTGTTCCTCGTCCGGGTCGGCCGGAGTGCGGCCGACGATCTGCCGGTCGACGACCGGCCTGCCGGTCTCCAGCACCGCACGGGCCGCGGCCGCGACGGTGTCGGCGTCGAGGTGGGGCAGGACCTCGCGGATGGTGCGCCCGAGGTGCTCCCCGGCCGGGATCCCGTTGATCCGTTCCAGTGCCGGGTTGACGGAGACGTACCTCAGGTCGGTGTCCAGGACGGCCAGCCCGATCGGGGACTGGCTGACCATCCGGGTCGACAGCGCCACGTCCCGCTCCAGCTGCCGTACGGTCGACTGGTCGGCGGCGAGCCCCAGGGCGTAGACGTCTCCCCGGTCGTCCAGCAGCCGCATGTTGCGGAACTCCACGAGCCGCGTGCTGCCGTCCTTGCGCCGGACGGGGAAGGCCCCGGCCCAGTTCTGACCGGTGTCCATCACGTCGGCGAACAGCTTGACGACCAGGTCGACGTGCTGCTCGTGGACCATGATCCGGGCCGCGTACTCGCCGAGCGCCTCTTGGGCCGTATAGCCGAACAGCTCCTCGGCCTGCGGGCTCCACAGCACGATCCGTCCCTCGGTGTCCAGCACCACCGAGGCCATGCCGAGCACGTCGAGCAGGCCGCTCGGGCGCACCGGGGCGCGCACCGGCTCGTCACCCTCCGGCGCGGGAATCCCGGCCGCTCCGGCTGCTCCCATGCCACGCACCGCCTTCGCCCGTCCTCGTGGCACGCCGTTCCCGGTGCCGACTCCCCTTGTTCTACCGCGTTCGACCACACCACGACGTCTCGTCGGCCTCTTCCACCATCCCCCGACACGGCGACGCCGTCCCGCCAAGGGCACCGCGAGGACGTGACGCGCTCGACGACCGCCGTTCTTCTATTGGTCTGTACATGACCACCTTGACCGGCCAGACTGACCGCCGAGCACCTCCCCCCACCCCCGAGGAGTCGTCTCCATGCCCCTGCGCGCCCGTCGCCGTCGCCGCACGGTCCTCGCCGCCCTCGTCTCCCTCACCGCCGCCACCCTGCTGTCCTCGGCCCCGCCGGCCTCCGCCGCCGACACCTGGACCGAGGCGGGCTCCGACCGCGCCGACCCGCTGACCGAGAGCCAGGGCCTCACCTCGGTCGAGGTCCCGGTCGGCGCCGCCAACCGGTACACCGGGATCGGCACCATCCCCGTGAACCTGAGCGCCCGGGGCTGGAACCATGTGGGCGACCCCGACGCCTCGTACGACGGCTCCTTCATCGAGCCCTACCAGCGGGACTCCGGCACCACGAAGATGTTCCGGGTGCAGTCGCCGGGCGGCGGCTGGTCGGAGTACGTCCACACGCTCAGCCCCGGCGAGGCGCTGAACAACTCCTGGGTCGCCGTCTCGCCCGGCGGACAGTGGATGCTGGCGGGGGAGTACGGCACCATGAGCCGGCTGCTCGTCTTCCCCACCCCGGGTGTCAACCCGGGCACCTCGCCGTCGGCGGACCTCCGGCAGGCGGCCACCGTCCGTCTCGACCACGCCGTACGTGACCTACAGGGCTGCGACTTCTTCAGCGCCATTCGGCTGCTGTGCTCCTCCGACGACCCGGCGGGCACCCTCTTCGGCGTCACCAAGCCGCTGCTCCAGATCGACCTGTCCGCCGAACCGAACGGCACGGCCGACGTCACCGGCCACGTCACCGCCCTGCGGCAGCTCCCCCTGCGCAGCTCCTGCTCCGGCACCTTCGAGGCGGAGGGCATCGACTACGACCGCCGCACCGGCACGCTGCGCGTGATCGTCGTGTCGCCGGGATTCTGCGTGCTGACGGACAGCAAGACGTACCGCTTCACCCGCAGCTGAACTCCACCGGGCGGCGGCGTCGCGGGCGCGCTGCACGGTGTGTGTCGCTTTGTGCGTCGCGGTGCGCGTCCTCGGCCTCGCCCCGGCGCCGGCCCCCGTCGGCCCCGTCGGCCCCGTCGGCCGGGCGGCTAGTCGGAGGCCGTGCCGTTCCAGTCGTAGGGGCCGCCACCGCGCCACTCGATCAGCGTGGGGTCGTCGACGGCCGTGTCCTGTGCGGGCAGTCCCGCCCGGTGCAGGAACTCCAGCACGTCGAAGAGGCTGTACGCGATGCCTGCGCGTTCGCCATGAACCGTCACCTGCCGCCCGCCGTCCGGCGAGGGCGCGAGCACGACCACGGGCGGATCCTCTTCCATAGGTCCACCATGCGCCGCGACCGGCCGGCACGCAGCTCTGCGGGGGCTGATCCGGTAGGGACGGCGTCGTACGGGCGGGGCCGTGCCGGTAGTGCTCCGGCGGAGCTGGTGGTTCTCTGGGGGGTGGGGCGGTCGCGCGGAGTGTCCGTGCGCCGCGCCGCGGCCACGAGAGGAGCGATCACGATGGACGGTCAGCGACCGCATCCGGAATCCGTCTCGGTGGAGATCAGCGGATGCAGCAAGCATGACGCCCGGGCCGTGTTCGACGCGCTGTGCGGGTGCTTCGCGTCCGACCGGTGCGCCGAGGACGTACCCGAGGAACTCTCACAGACCCGCCCGACGGTGTGGCTCGGCACGTTCGACGTCGCCGAGACGCACGAGGGCGCCGGCCCCGCCCGGCTCTCCTCCTCCGTCATCGCCGACGTGCAGGGCGGCTACTGGGCGATCGACCGTTTCCGCACCACCCTGGACTCCCTGTTCTCCGTGCACGACCTGTCCACGGCGTCCGGCGACCAGGAGAAGGAGCTGCACGTACGGCTGGAGAGCAGGTGAGCTCCCCAGCGAACGATGGCGAGCGGCATCGCGGCCGGACGGCCTGGTCGCTCATGGGGTCCGCCTCCCGCCCGGCGGCCGGCGCGTCTTCAGGTGCGCGGCGGCCCCGCCCGCGTGACGTGGCTCGGATCACCCCTGCCCGGTTGTGCAACTAGTTGCACAAGGGGTGCGCGGTCCTCTACAACAAGAGGGCACCACACCGCCGCGCACGGAGGGCCCCATGAGCCGTTACCCGCACCTGATGACCCCGCTCGACCTGGGCTTCACCACGCTGCCCAACCGCGTCCTCATGGGCTCGATGCACGTCGGCCTGGAGGAGGCCGAGCGGGGCTTCGAGCGCATGGCGGCGTTCTACGCGGCCCGCGCCCGCGGGGGAGTGGGCCTGATCGTCACCGGCGGCATCGCGCCCAACGACGAGGGCCGGCCCAAAGAGGGCGGCGCCAAGCTCACCACCGACGCCGAGGCCGAACAGCACGCGATCGTCACCGAAGCCGTGCACCGCGAGGGCGGCCGCATCGCGATGCAGATCCTGCACTTCGGCCGGTACGCCTACCACCCGGACCTCGTCGCACCGAGTCCGGTGCAGGCGCCGATCAGCCCCTTCCCGCCCCGCGAGCTCACCGACGCCGAGGTCGAGCGGACGATCGACGACTACGTCCGCGCCGCACGCCTCGCCCGGCAGGCCGGCTACGACGGCGTCGAGATCATGGGCTCCGAGGGCTACCTGATCAACGAGTTCATCGCCACGCAGACCAACCACCGCACCGACCGCTGGGGCGGCTCCTACGAGAACCGCATGCGCTTCCCCGTCGAGATCGTCCGGCGCGTGCGCGAGGCCGTCGGCGAGGACTTCATCGTCATCTACCGCCTGTCCATGCTGGACCTCGTGCCGGGCGGGTCGACCCTCGACGAGGTGATCACGCTCGCCCGGGCCGTCGAGGCCGCCGGGGCCACCCTCATCAACACCGGCATCGGCTGGCACGAGGCCCGTATCCCCACCATCGCCACCTCGGTGCCGCGCGGCGCCTACGCCTGGGTGACGAAGAAGCTGATGGGCGAGGTGACGGTCCCCCTCGTCACCACCAACCGCATCAACACCCCCGACGTCGCCGAGGAGTTGCTCGCCGACGGCTGCGCCGACATGGTGTCCGTGGCCCGCCCGATGCTCGCCGACCCCGACTTCGTCGCCAAGGCCGCGGCCGGCCGCCCCGAGGCCATCAACACCTGCATCGGCTGCAACCAGGCGTGCCTGGACCACACGTTCAGCGGCCAGATCACGTCCTGCCTGGTCAACCCGCGTGCCTGTCACGAGACCGAGCTGGTGCTCTCGCCGACCCGGCGGCGCAGGCGGGTGGCCGTGGTGGGCGCCGGACCGGCGGGCCTCGCCTGTTCCGTGAGCGCGGCCGAACGCGGCCACGAGGTCACCCTCTTCGACGCCGCGAGCGAGATCGGCGGCCAGCTCAACGTCGCCCGCAAGGTCCCCGGCAAGCAGGAGTTCGACGAGACGCTGCGCTACTTCCGCCACCGGCTCGACGAACAGGGCGTGGACGTACGGCTCGGCACCTGGGTGTCCGCCGGCGATCTCGCGGGCTACGACGAGGTCGTCGTCGCCACCGGCGTCAGCCCGCGCACCCCCGACATCCCCGGCGTCGATCACCCCAGCGTCGTCGGCTACCTCGACGTGCTGCGCGACCGGGTCCCCGTCGGTGACCGCGTCGCCGTCCTGGGGGCGGGCGGCATCGGGTTCGACGTCGTCGAGTACCTGACCGACGGCGGCGACAAGGCGACCGAGGACCCGGCGACGTACTTCCGCCAGTGGGGCGTGGACATGGACTACCGGGCGCCCGGCGGACTCGCCGCCCCCGCACGGCCCGCCCCGCCGCGCACCGTGCACCTGCTCCAGCGCAAGACCACCAAGGTCGGCGCGGGCCTCGGCAAAACCACCGGCTGGATCCACCGCACCGAGCTCAAGCACCGGGGCGTCACCATGGTCCCGGGGGTGCGCTACGACCGTATCGACGACGCCGGACTGCATGTCACCGTCGGTGACGCGAGCACGGTCCTCCCGGTCGACACCGTCGTGCTGTGCACGGGACAGGAGCCGCGCCGCGACCTGTACGACGAGCTGGTCGCCGCGGGCCGCTCCGCGCACCTCATCGGCGGTGCCGACGTGGCCGCCGAACTGGACGCCAAGCGGGCGATCAAGCAGGGCACCGAGCTCGCGGCGACGCTGTAGGCCGCTGTCGGAGCCGTCCCTAGGATGACCCCATGTCACTCCCGCACGCGATCCTCACCGCTCTGCTCGAGAAGCCGTCGTCGGGCCTCGAACTGACCCGCCGGTTCGACAAGTCGATCGGCTACTTCTGGTCGGCGACGCATCAGCAGATCTATCGCGAGCTGGGAAAACTGGAGGCGCAGGGCCACATCCGGGCCCTGCCGGCCGAGCAGCCGGCGCGCGGGCAGAAGAAGAGCTACGAGGTTCTGCCCGCGGGCCGCGCCGAACTGGCCCGCTGGACCGCCGCAGCGCACGACCCCAAGCCGCTGCGGGACGTGCTGCTGCTGCGGCTGCGGGCGGCTGCCGTGGTGGGGACGGCCGGCATCGAGGCCGACCTGCGCCGCCATCTCGACCTGCACCGGCGGCAGCTGGCGGAGTACGAGGACATCGAGCAGCGGGACTTCCCGCCCGGCAAGGACAGTCCCGAGGACCGGCTGCGGCACCTCGTCCTGCGGGCGGGCATCGACCTGGAGACCTTCTGGACGCGGTGGCTCGCCCACGCCCTGGAGGAGTTCGCCGGCCTGCCCGCCGACCAGGGGCCACCGGGCTCCGGGCCCGCCGGCCAGAGCCGGCAGGGCGCGGGGCCCGCAGGTCAGAGCCGGTAGGGCTTCGAACGGCGGCGCAGGAACCAGGCCGTGGCCAGCACCCCCGCTCCCACCAGGGTCCCGCCGGCCACCAGTGTGAGCGTGCCGTAGTCCTGCGCGGAGCCGCCCACCCCGCCCATGACACCGCGCGAGGGCGAGGCCGTGGGGGACACCGTGGGCGTGGCGGCCGCGGAGACGATGACGGACTGGCTGCCCGCCTGCGCCCCGTCCTTGTTGCAGATCACGATCACCGTGTACGTACCCGGACTCACGTTGGACCACAGGGCGGACTGGCTGGTGTTGGTGCCGGCCAGGTCGGCCTGGCGGCCCTGCGCGAAGCTCGTCTGGCCGCTGGTCAGCAGGGAGGCCCTGCCGAAGCCGTTGTTGTTGCTGGTGCACGCGCTGGTCGTGACCGAGACCGTGGACCCGTTGGTGCTCACGGAGATCCCCGAAACGGCCGCGGCCGGCCCCGCGGCCAGGGCGAGCGGCAGCGCGACGGCGGCCGCCCCGGTCAGGCAGGAGCGAAGGAGTGGCTGAGAAGTGTGCATGGGACTGCCCTCCGGCGGCACGGTCGGCGGTACATCCCTGGCGCCGCCGAAGGTCGGGGAACGCCCGTGCTGCCTCAGAGGAAGCCAACGTGTTCCCGGTCCGCCCCGCACCCGGACGGCCGCCGTACAGGTGACGGAGTCCTTCATCCATCCTGCGGGCCGGTTGTCTCGCCTACGGCCCGGTTGTCTCGCCTACGGCCCGGTTCCCTCGTCTACGGTCCGGTCGTCACGGTCCGCTCCGCCGAGAAGCCGCCCCAGGTGCCGTCCGGCAGCTTCGCGCGGATCCGCACCCGGTGCGTGACTCCGGCGTCCGGTCCCAGGTAGAAGCTGTGCTCCGCCCTGCGGTCGCGCGGCGCGGACCCGCCGTAGACGAGCGAGGTCGCCGGGCGGCCGTCGAGATGGATCTGGTACTCCGTCACCACGCCGTCCGTCCGCGGCGGCAGCCAGGAGAGACCGAGGTGGTACGCCCCGTCGGTACGGTGGGTCGTCGCGCGAAAGCCGGTGGGGGCGGTGCCGCGTCCGTCGTCGGTGCCCGCCGTGGTCAGCCGGACGGAGCCGCTCGCGGGGGAGACGTTGTCGGCCGCGTCCCGGGCCCGGACCGTGAAGGAGTAGCCGGTGCCCGGCCGAAGTCCGGTCACCACGGCCGCCGTCTGGTTCCCGCCCACACTGTGGATCTTCGTGGCGCCCTGGTGGATGTCGTACGACACCACATCCCGGTCGTCCGAGGCGGCGGACCAGGACAGCTGGACCGCCCGGCTCCCGACCACCCGGCCGGTCAGCCCTTCCGGACGGGCCGGAGCGGAGCGGTCCGCCGTCACCGCCGCCGGAGTCGTCGCCCGGACCTCCCGGCTGCGCGGCCCCAGGCGTCCCTCGGCGTCGCGCGCCCGCACGGAGAAGACGTACACCGTGGACGGCTTGAGTCTGGTGACATCCACCATGTGCTGTGAACCCGGCACCTCCTCGACCTTTGTGGTGCCGCGATATACCTCGTAGTCGCTGACGCCGCCGCGCACGGACACGGCGTTCCACATGACGTGCACAGTGGTCGCGCTGCCGGCGGTGGCGGTGACGCCGAGGGGCGCGCCGGGCGGTCCGCCGCCCTCCCCGCCCTCCCCGCCGTCCGCCGCGGGCCCCCCGCACGCGACGAGCAGCGTGAGCGCCGCACTGAGCGCCACGCACCGGCCCGGCGCAGCCGGACGGAGAGCGGGAAGGTGTCGCACGGCGCTGCCTCCGGGGGACGGCCCACAGTAAAGGTCCGGACCAATATGGCCCGGGCGGTGCGGGCCCATCAAGGGGGCGGTCGTGGGTGGCCACCCGCGGACGTTCCGTATGCTGAAGTCCTGGCGGCCGAACTCTTCGTGAGATCCAGGGAGTTCAGGCCGTGGGCGCGGACCGCTGTCGTCGCTGTTCCCGCGCCGGCGCGGGTGGCCGGGGACCGGGGTCTGTCGCGGACTCAGCTCCCCGGCCCCCGTCGGCGGTTCGGGGACGTGCACCGTCCGGACCTCTCCGGTGGCCGCGTGATCAGGACGGCACCACAGTGGCTGAGTGTCCGTCAGTGTCCCCAGGAGAGGGTCCCTCATCGTGCGTCTCCCGTCCCTGACACTGGCCGCGGCAGGCGTCGCGCTGCTCGCTCCCACGACGCTGCCCGCTCCCGCGGTCGAGCACCGGACCCTCGCCCACGGGGAGCCCGTGGCGCGGCGCGAGGGTGACGTCCGCGCCGCCGACCTGCTGGCCAAGGTGCGCGACTGCGCTCCCGTCTCCCGGGGCCGCTACCGCAGCGACGCCGGCCTGCCCGCCCGGATCCCGGTCTGCGGCACCCGGGACACCGTGTTCTGGAAGGCCGACCTGGACATCGACTGTGACGGACGGCCCGGCCGCCTGTGCAACCGCGACACCGACCCGCTGTTCTCCGACGCCACGGCCTATCAGCAGTCCGACGGCCGCCCGTTGAGCGCCGAACAGCTCCCGTACGTCGTCGTGCCCGCCCCGAGCCGCGTCTGGGACCACCGCGCGAGCGGCGTCCACGGCGGTTCGGTCGTCGCCGTCGTGCACCGCGACCGCGTGCAGTACGCGGTCGTCGGGGACGTCGGCCCGCACGACATCATCGGCGAGGCCTCCTACGCCACGGCCGAGGGCCTGGGCATCAGCGCCGACCCGCGCGGCGGCGGCACCGACTCCGGCGTCACCTACATCGTCTTCAAGGACACCCGGGTGGCACCCATCGAGGACCACGCGGGCGCCGCGATGATCGGGGAGCGCCTGGCGCGGCAGTTCGTACGCGGCCGGTGAGGCGGCGGGCCGGCGCGTGCCGGGATGCCGGCCGTTCGCCGCGGTGCGCCGGCCGGTGCCGTCAGACCGCCGACCAGCCGTCGTCGACCGGCAGGATCACGCCGTTGATGTTGCTCGCCGCGTCGGAGGCGAGGAACACGATGGCGGCGGCCTGCTCCTCGGGCTGGGCCACGCGGCCGAGGTTGACGAAGTGCGGGCCGATCGCCGCGGGGCCGTGCGCACCCTGCTCGACGTCCACGACGAGGGAGGTCGCCGTGCCGCCGGGGGCGATGGCGTTCGCCCGGATGCCCTGCTTGCGGTACATCACCGCGAGGTTCTTCGTCAGTCCCACCACGCCGTGCTTCGAGGCCGTGTACGCGGCGCCCGCCGCGCTGCCCCGCAGACCGGCCTCGGACGCGGTGCTCACGATCGCCCCCCTGCCCGCGGCCAGCATGTGCGGCAGCACCGCCCGGGTGAGCAGGAAGGGCGCGGTGAGGTTGACCCGGATGACCCGCTCCCACTCCGCGTCGCTCACGTCCGCCAGCGCGGACATACGGTCCATGATCCCGGCGTTGTTGACCAGGACGTCGATGCCGCCGAAGCGCTCCACGGCGGTCTCGACGACCCGGTCCACGACCGCCTGCCCGCTGAGGTCACCGGTGACGGCGACCGCGGTCCCGCCCGCCCGCTCGATCTCCTTGACGACCGCCTGAGCGCCTTCCTCGTCGAGGTCGGCCACCACGACGCGGTCACCCTGGGCGGCGAAGGCCAGGGCGGCGGCGCGCCCGATGCCCGAACCCGCCCCGGTGACGATGACAGCGCGTCCGTCGAGTGTGTCGGTCATGAGGTGTTCCCCTCCGTCTCTCCACGGGCGTCGTGCCCGGTGGCCCCTACCGTACCGACTTAATGTCTGCGAGTGACTAAAAGTCGTGGTGGAGAATTCCGGAGGAGTGGACACCACCAGCCGGAGGAGCCGATGACCGCCCCACGCGGACGCACGGGAAGACCGCCCCTCACCGAGGAGCGCAGGGCCGAGATCCGGCTGGACATCGCCCGGGCCGCGGTGGACCTGTTCGTCACCCAGGGCGTCACGGCGACCACCGGCGAACAGATCGCGCAGGCGGTCGGCGTCTCCGCCCGGACCGTGTGGCGGTACTTCCCGAGCAAGGAGAGCTGCGTACGGCCGCTCTTCTCGGCGGGCATCGACGTGACCGCCGCCTGTCTGCGCGCGTGGGTCCCGGGGCAGCCCCTGGAGCGGCTCTTCGACGAGGAGTTCGCCAAGGCGCACAGCTTCACCGGCGGCCCCGACCGCACCACCGTCCGGGCCCTGGTCCGGCTGACCCGCACCGAGCCGGGACTGCGCGCCGTGTGGCTCCAGACGTACGACGAGGCCGAACCGGCGTTCGCCCGCGCCCTCGCCGAACGGGCCGGGCTGCCCGCCGACGACCTGCGGCCGACGATCCGGGCGGCGATGTTCAACGCGGCTCTGCGCGCGGCCGTCGAGCACTACGCGTGGCGCGCGGCCGAGACGCCGGCCGACCCCGCGGCGGCGGAGGCCGAGCTGGGGGCGACCCTGCGCTCGGCGCTCGCCGTCGCGGCGGAAGGGCTCAGCTAGCGGCCTTCAGCGTTCAGTAACGGCCGTCAGGGCTCAGCTAGTGACCGTCAGGGGTCAGGTACCTGCCGTCAGGGTTCGGTTAGCGGCCGCCTCCAGGGGTGGTCTCACACCTTCCGGTACGTGTACGCCTCCTCGGCGGCCGCCGCCACCGCCGCGAGGTCGGCCCCGGTGGCCGCCGTGACGACCGCGGCCACCGCGCCCTCGACGAACGGGGCGTCCACCAGCCGCGTGCCGTCCGGGAGTTCGTCGCCCTCCGCGAGCAGGGCCTTCACGGTGAGCACCGAGCTGCCGAGGTCGCTGAGGACGGCGACTCCGGCACCCCGGTCGACGGCGGCGGCCGCGGCGGCGATCAGCTCCGCGCTGGTCCCCAGCCCGCCGCCCTCGGTGCCGCCCGCCGGGGCCACGGGCACCGCCGTGCCGCCGCCCGCGAGGCCCTTCGCCAGCTCGGCCACCGACGCGGCGACCTCCGCGCTGTGCGACACCAGCACGATCCCGACCAGCTTCTCGTCACTCACCGGACGCCTCCCCGGCTTCGGAGAGCGCCGCGATCAGCAGTGAGGCCGAGGTGGCGCCCGGATCCTGGTGTCCGACGCTGCGCTCCCCGAGATAGCTCGCCCTGCCCTTGCGGGCCTGCAACGGCGTGGTCGCCAGGGCGCCCTCCTCGGCGGCGGACCGCGCCGCGGCGAAGCCGTCGCCGAGCGCGTCGACGGCCGGCACCAGAGCGTCGATCATGGTCTTGTCGCCGGGTGCGGCGCCGCCGAGCGTCCTGACCGCGTCCACCCCGGCGCGCAGCGCCTCGGCGAACTGCTCCCCGTCGACCTCGCCGGCGTCCCCGAGGGCCTTGCCGGTGCGGCGCAGCAGCGTCCCGTACAGCGGCCCCGACGCGCCGCCGACGGTCGAGATGAGCGTGCGGCCGGCGAGCGTGAGGACCGCACCCGGGGTGCCGGGCGCCTCCTTCTCCAGCGTGGCGGTCACCGCGGTGAACCCGCGCTGCAGATTGCTGCCGTGGTCGGCGTCCCCGATGGCCGAGTCGAGGGAGGTGAGCCGTTCCGCCTCGCGGTCGACGGACGCGGCGGTCGCCGTCATCCAACGGCGGAAGAAGTCGGCGTCGAGCACTGGATCTCCTTGCGTGGTCGGTACCTGGTGATCGCTTGCCGTGGGTTCACATGCCCCAGCGCAGTCCCGGCGTCTTCACCGGGGCGTCCCACAGGCGCAGCAGCTCCTCGTCGATCTGGCACAGGGTGACCGAGGCGCCGGCCATGTCGAGGGAGGTGACGTAGTTGCCGACGAGGGTGCGGGCGACGGCGACGCCGCGCTCGGCGAGCACCCGCTGCACCTCGGCGTTGAAGCCGTACAGCTCCAGCAGCGGGGTCGCGCCCAGGCCGTTGACCAGGACCAGGACGGGATTGCGCGGAGTGATGTCGTCCAGGATCGCGCCGACCGAGAAGTCGGCGATCTCCCGCGAGGTCATCATCGCCCGCCGCTCCCGGCCCGGCTCGCCGTGGATGCCGATGCCCAGCTCCAGCTCGCCGGCCGGCAGGTCGAAGGTGGGGCTGCCCTTGGCGGGCGTGGTGCACGCGCTGAGCGCGACGCCGAAACTGCGGGAGTTCTCGTTGACCTGCCGGGCCACCGCCTCCACCCGTTCCAACGGCTGTCCCTCCTCCGCGGCGGCCCCGGCGATCTTCTCCACGAACAGGGTCGCGCCGGTGCCGCGCCGGCCCGCCGTGTACAGGCTGTCGGTGACCGCCACGTCGTCGTCGACCAGCACCCTGGCGACCTGGATGCCCTCGTCCTCGGCGAGCTCGGCCGCCATGTCGAAGTTGAGCACGTCGCCCGTGTAGTTCTTCACGATGAACAGCACCCCGGCCCCGCTGTCCACGGCCGCCGCCGCCCGCACCATCTGGTCCGGCACCGGCGACGTGAACACCTCGCCCGGGCAGGCCGCCGAGAGCATCCCGGGACCCACGAACCCGCCGTGCAGCGGCTCGTGCCCCGACCCGCCACCGGAGACCAGGCCGACCTTCCCGGCCAGGGGAGCGTCCCGCCGTACGATCACCCGGTTCTCCACGTCGACGGTCAACTCGGGATGGGCCGCCGCCACACCACGCAGCGCGTCGGCGACCACGGTCTCGGGGACGTTGATGAGCATCTTCATGGGTACCTCCTGGTGTGCCTGGCACATGGACCTCTGACCAGTGTGCTCGCTGGTCCGGCCGGATGCGGTCACTTCTCGATCTTGGGAGCCGTGGCGTGCGGGCGCCGACCGTGATGGCGTGCCGTCACAAGGGGCTCACCCGCTGGTCGGCATGGTCGGCATGGCCGGCTGCGAGGGTCCCCGAAGGCCGGGTCCTCGCTGGACGACGGGCGTTCACCGCGGCCCCGGCCCACGGCGGTGGCCGGCCGCGCGCTCCTTTCCGGCGTGGTGCGACGCGGTGCCGCCGTGGTCGGCCACGGCTGCCGGTCGTCGCCCGGCAGGGGGCCGGAAGACCGGCGTCACCAGCGCCACGGCCGCGGTCACCAGGAACGCGGCGCGCACACTGTGCTGCTCCGCCACCGCTCCGAGTGCGGCGGGGCCGATCAGGGTCCCGACGCCGAGCGCGAGGACCGTGGCGCTGAAGCCGGTCGACGGCTGTTCGGGGAAGACGCGGTAGCTCCACAGCGCGAGGAGCGACGACGTGGCCATGAAGGCCGGTCCGTACAGGACGGCCGACGCGGCGACCGCGGCCAGATCGCCGGGGGCCAGCCCCAGCAGAGCGATCGAGACGGCCAGCGCCGTGAACAGCACGGCCTGTCCGAGCCGCAGCCCCAGGCGCAGGAAGAAGGCGCCGGCGAACACACTGGTGATGCCGGCCACCCCCATCAGGGTCCAGAAGAGCGGTGCCACCGGGGAGCCGTCTCCCGCGGCGCGGGAGACGGCTTCCAGGGCGAAGGCCCAGTAGAAGGCTCCGACCACGCCGTAGACGAGGGCCGTGGAGTAGAGCGGCAGGGCGACCCGGCGTACGAACCAGCGCAGCGTGACGATCCGCTGGCCCTTGTCCCCGGCGCCCTCGTGACGTCCCGCGGGCAGGACCCGGGCGGCGTACCAGGCCACCACGAAGGCGACCAGGGCGAAGCCGAGCCACGCGTACCGCCAGGTCGCCCCCCGGGTGACCAGTGCGAGCGGTCCGGCCACGGCGACACCGAAGGCGGTGCCGCTCGGGACGAGGGCCATGACCCGTTCGCGGGTGCGGTCGGGCAGCAGTCGGTCGGCCGTGTCGGAGAACGGAGCCCAGGAGAAACCGGACGCCATACCGGCCACGACGAGTCCGGCCACGAGCGTCCAGGTGTCCCGGGCGAGAGCCACCGTCACCATGCCGATCCCCGCGGACAGCCCTGCCGCGACCACCATGGGGCGCGGGCCGAACCGCGAGACAAGCGCTCCCACCAGCAGGAGCGCCATCACGTACCCGCTGTAGGAGATGCTGCTGATCAGGCCGAGAGCCGAGGTGGAGAGCCCGAAGCGGTCGCGCAGCTCGGGGAGGAACAGCCCGTATCCGTACCGTGCGAAGCCGTAGGCCACGGCCTGGGCCGCCACCCCCACCCCACCCACCTGCCAAGCCAGGGATGACGCCCTTGACCCAGACCGTCCGGTCACGCGGCAACTCCTCATGGTGCGGGGTGCTCCGAGGACACCCGGTCGTCCGGCTCACGTTCTCGTACACCGGTGTCCACCACGGCACGGGCTACACCCCGGAGGGAGCGAGGGGGCGAGCGGCGTGCGGCGAGGAGCGGCGGACGCGGCGGCGGGATGGTCAGCGGTCGCGGGAGAGGGCCAGGAGTTCGGCGAACTGGCCGTCGGCGTCGGCGAGTTCGTCGTAGGTGCCCACTCGTGTGAGTGCCGTCGCCCGTCCCGGCCGGTTCGCCCGCGTGGCCTGATGGCATGTCAACCATCGGTCGGTGGGCGGGCAGGACGGGCAGGACGGAGCTGCCGCATCACCGCGGCCGATGGAACGGTTCCGGTTCCGGTTCTGCGGGGGTGTCAGTGAGGCGTGGGCCGGCGGTGGAACCAGTGCTGCTTGTGACGCGGGCGTTCGGCGGGATACGGGGAGTCTTCGTCCGCGCTGGTCCCCTGCCGCGTCCGCGTGTCGGCGGTGCCGCGTTCGTCGGTCGGCACACCGCGTTCCCGTCCGGCCGCGGCGGTCTCGCGCCGGGGCTGGGTGAACCCGCGGCGTGCCGGACGGCGACGAGCGGTGCGGCGTGCGCCGGCCAGGAGGAGGCTCAGCCCGAGCAGACCCGCCGCCCCCACGACCATGCCGCAGAGGAAGAGCGTGCCGGTGGAGCCGGTGACGTCGAAGCCGAAGACCGAGAATCCGCCGGTGAGCTCGTGGCCGCCGCCGTCATTGGACAGAACGCCGGCGGTGCCGACGACGACCGCGGCGACAAGGATGATGAGTCCGAGGATGATCATGACACGCTCCCGCGTTCCGCTTCCTGTTCCCACGGTAGAACCGTTCCGCCCGACGAGCCATCCGCGGAGGTTGCGCCTACTGTGAGATGGAGGTAAGTGCGAGAACGGAGGGCGTCATGATCGTCCTTGGGGTCATCCTGCTCATCATCGGTTTCCTGGCCGGCATCTCCATCCTGTGGACCATCGGGATCGTCCTGGTGGTCGTCGGGCTCATCCTGTGGATCCTGGGAGGGGTGGGGCACGCGGTCGGCGGCCGCCGGCACTACTGGTAGCCGGTCCGTCAGGCCTGTCGCCGGTCTTCGCCGCGACGGCTCGGCCCGACCTCGGCCCGACCTCGGGGCGTACGACGAGCCGTCACCCCGTGGGCGACCGGGTCAGTCCTTGACGCCGTACCGCAGACAGACCACGCCGTTTGTGAAGCGCCGCTCCTCCCACAGGTCGAGATCGAGGCGGACGCCCTCCGGGAAGAAACGGGTTGCCGCCGCCGACGATCACCGGACTCGCGCCCCCGTCTTCCCCTTCGGTGGTCGGCGCGACCGGTGCCCCGACCGGTCCGCCGCCCGCCCCGCTCGGGGTGGTCACCCGTGCCGACGACGTGCGTCCTATCGTTGAGGCGGGTGAGCGGCACGGTGTCCGGGACGACGCGTGCGTCGCGCGTGACGAGCGGCTGGAACAGGCCGTCGCGCGGGGTCACACCGACGAGGACACGGCCGCCGCCCGCTGCGCCGGCTCCCACGGAACGCCGCTTCCCGGCAGTCGCGCGTCCGCTCGCCCCCACGAGTTCGGAGGAATCCCACATGTCCAAGCCGCCGCTGCCCGACGAGGCCGTGGAACTGCTGCGCCGCCCCAACCCCTGTGTGATGGCCACCCTGAGGTCGGACGGCACGCCCGTCTCCGCCGCCACCTGGTACGTGTGGGACAACGGCCGCGTGCTGATCAGCCTGGACGAGGGCCGGGTGCGCCTGAAGCACCTGCGCCGCGACCCGCGGGTGACGCTCACCGTCCTCGACGGGGACGACTGGTACACGCACGTCACCCTCATCGGCCGCGCCGTCGAGCTGTACGCGGACGAGGGACTGGCCGACATCGACCGCATCTCCGCGCACTACACCGGCGGGCCCTACCCCGAGCGGGTGCGCGCCCGGGTCAGCGCGTGGATCGAGATCGACCGCTGGCACGGCTGGGGCGCCCACCGGGACAGCGACCAGGCGGCCACGTGACGCAGGCACGGTGACCACGGGGTGGTGACTGCGCCACCGCATGAGGAGGGCCCGGGCGGCAGCCCGGGCCCTCCTCATGCGTTCGGACGTTCGGAGTCTTCACGGCCCGGCGTGCCGATGTCCTGGCGTGCCGGTGCCGGTGCCGGTGCCGGAAGCCGTCAGGTGGTCCGGTCACCCTTCGGCTTGCCCGGCTGGTCGGGCGTGCCGTGCGGCGGCGGGCTGAAGGGCTGCGGGGAGGTCGCCGGCGAGACGGGCGAGCCGCCGTGACCCTCGCTCTGCTCGGGACGGAGCGCGCCGGGGTCGCCGGACGTCGGCTCGGCGCCCGCCTCCAGCTGCTTCAGCCGGGCCGTCAGCAGCTCGGTCACCGGCAGCCGGTCGGCGTGCGTCCGCTCGTACGCCAGCAGTTCCTCGACCTCCGGCGCGGTGAGCGACCGTACGCGACTCTCCAGGCCGCCGATCGGGAGATGGTCGTAGTCGGGCAACGGCAGTGTGGTGCGACCGGAGTCGGCCATGGATCTCACTTCCCTCGGTGCGACAGCCTGGTGGTGCTCGGTGCGGCGGTCTGGTCGTGCTGTGTGCCTGCTGTGCGACGGGCCTTCGGTGACGCGTACCGGTACAGGTACGCGTACGGGTACGGGTACGGGTGGGACGGCGCCTCAGCGACCGCCCGGGCCGCCACTGCCGAAGGAGCCGCTGCTGCCCCCGTCCCAGCGAGGCCGTTCCTTGGGCGCGCCGGTCTGGGTGCCGGCGTTGCCGTGTTCGTGCAACTCGTGCGGGGTGAGCCGGTGATCGCTCTGCGGCATCTCGTTCGGCTCCCGGTGCTCCTGTACCTCGCGGACCGGGCCGCCCTCCGGCGGACGCGGCTGCTCCGCGGGCGTCGGCCGGGGCGACTCACGCTTCTTGCCCCGCACGCCCAGGAAGAAGGCGCCGATCAGCACCGCCACGACCACCACACCCGCCACGATCAGGCCGCCGGCCCCGGCGCCGGTGCCTGCGGCGATGTTCATCCATGCGGTATTCATGGCAACGCGGGTACCCCCGGCACCGCAGGTCAACCGGCTCACCCGGGCGGACCGTCCGAAGGGCTGTCCCGCTCCCGGCACAACCCTTGGAAACACCGGGTTTGGCGCGGTGGGCGAAGGCTACCCGGCCGGTGTGACCACGACGACATCTCAGCAGGAGCTCTTCCAGTTCCTGGAGGACAGGTTCGCCTGCGCCCAGGCGTGCACCGAGTGTGCCCGGGCGTGCGCCCTGCGGGCGAGCCTTGTCGATCCGGACGGAACCGAGCAACAGGAACTCGTACGACGCAAGGGCATCATGTGCGCGGAGGTCTGCGACGCGACCTGCCGTGTGCTGTCCGAGCAGAACCGCCTCGACGAAGAAGGCATCCGCGTGCAGCTGGAGTGGTGCCGGTCGGTGTGCCTGGAGTCCGCGCACGTCTTCGACCAGTACCCGGGCGCCCAGGACAGCGCGAAGGCCTGCCGGGAGTGCGCCCAGGCGTGCTCCGACTTCATGGCCACGCTCGTCTGACGGCCGGGGCCCGCCGCGCCCCGGCCGAGGCCCGAGGACGCCTCGGCATTCCCAATTTCTGGAACGCGTTCTACGGTGTGCGCCGTCAGGACCGGCCTGGGAGCCTGGAGGCGCCGTGCATCTCGATCACACGCCCGAGCAACAGCGGCTGCGCACGGAACTGCGTGCCTACTTCGCCGAGTTGGTGCCGGACAACGCCCACGCCCGGTTCACCGACCGGGCCGCCCAGAAGCGCTTCTACCGTGCCACCATCCGCCGGCTGGGCCAGGACGGCCGGCTGGGCGTCGGCTGGCCGAAGGAGTACGGCGGCCAGGGCCTGACGGCGATGGAGCAGTTCATCTTCTTCGATGAGGCCGCCCAGGCCGGCGTCCCGCTGCCGCTGATGGCGCTGAACACCGTCGGCCCGACGATCATGCGGTACGGCACGGAGGAACAGAAGGCGTACTTCCTGCCCAGGATCCTCTCCGGCGAGATCGACTTCGCGATCGGCTACAGCGAACCCGACGCCGGCACCGACCTGGCGTCCCTGAAGACGCGTGCGGTACGCGACGGCGACGAGTACGTCGTCAACGGCCAGAAGATCTGGACCACCAACGGCGACACCGCCGACTGGGTCTGGCTGGCGGTCCGCACCGACCCGGACGCCCCGCCGCACAAGGGCATCACCATGCTCCTGATGCCGACCACCGACCCCGGCTACTCCTGCACCGTCATCCACACCCTCGCCTCGCACGACACCACGGCCAGTTACTACGAGAACGTCCGGGTGCCCGTCGCGCACCGGGTCGGCGAGGAGAACCGGGGCTGGCGGCTGATCACCAACCAGCTCAACCACGAACGCGTCACCCTCGCCGCCCACGGCACCATGGCCATCCGCGCCCTGCACGACGTGCAGCGCTGGGCCATGGAGACCACACTCGCCGACGGCCGTCGCGTCGTCGACCTCTCCTGGGTGCGCCGCCTGCTCGCCCGCACGCACACCCGGCTGGACGCGCTCAAGCTCCTCAACTGGCAGATGGTGAACGCCGTCGAGGACGGCACCCTCACCCCGCAGGACGCCTCCGCGGTCAAGGTGTACGGCTCCGAGGCCCGCCGGGACGCCTTCGCCTGGCTGATGGAGATCGTCGGCGCCGCGGGCGCGCTGAAGGAGGGCTCGGCGGGCGCGGTGCTCCACGGCGAACTGGAACGCGGCTACCGCTCCGCGGTGATCTTCACCTTCGGCGGCGGCAACAACGAGATCCAGCGGGAGATCATCTCGTGGATCGGACTGGGGATGCCGCGGGTACGGCGCTAGCACTGGCCGTGCCGCGAGTGCCCCGAGTGCCCTGAGCGCCCCGAGCATCGGGAGTGCCTGCCGGGGTGATGACAAGGACATCTCCACCAGGGGACGGGGAGAGGGCTCGACCGTTCCGTACGGCCGTGACATCGTGGCCGCACGGACGCAGGCGGAGGTGAACCGCGATGGGCGAGGCCGACCCGGGACTGTTCGGTCCTGACTCCGTGACCTGGCAACTGCACGCGGACCCCATGATGTGGGTCGCCGGTGTCCGGGCCCTCTACCTCCAGGCGCTGCACCCGCGCGCGGTGCGCGGTGTCATGCAGAACTCCGATTTCCGCAACGAGGCCTGGGCCAGGCTGATGCGGACCGCCGGCTTCGTCGGCACCACGACCTACGGCACCACCGAGGCCGCCGAGAAGGCGGGAGCCCGGGTTCGCGGGATCCACCGGAGGCTCGGTGCCACGGACCCAGGCACCGGCGAGCGCTACGGCGTCGACGAACCGGACCTGCTGCTGTGGGTGCACTGCGCCGAGATCGACTCCTATCTGCACGTCGCCCGCCGTTCCGGCTTCCCGCTCACCGACACGCAGGCCGACCGCTACATCGGCGAACACCGCGTCAGCGCCCGCCTGGTGGGGCTCGACCCGGATGCCGTACCGGCGAACCAGGCCGAGCTGGCCGCCTACTTCGAGAAGGTGCGGCCGGAACTCGCCGCCGCACAAGAGGCACGCGCGGTGGACGACTTCCTGCTCCGCCCGCCGGCGCATCCCCTCCTCGTCCCGGCGCGCGAGCTGCTGTGGCGGCGCGTGGCGCAGCTGGCGTACGCCGCCCTGCCGCCGTACGCCCACGAGCTGTACGGCAGACCGGCCCCGGAACCCGCCACCGTCACCCGCCGGTTGCGTGCCACGGGCACCGCGCTGCGCCGCGTTCCCGCACGTCTGCGCTGGCAACTGCCGCCCAAACACATCCTGCGCGCCATGGCCCGCCTCGGCCCGGACACCCGTCCGACCCCGTACAGACTCGGATGACCGCTCGCCATACTGGACAGGACAGGGGAGGGCGGGGCGCGGTGACGACGGGGGCGGTCGCAGGAGCATGGAGGACAGCAGACTGATCCAGGGCCGGTACCGGCTGCTCGACCTGATCGGGCGCGGCGGTATGGGCGAGGTGTGGCGGGCGCGCGACGAGTCGCTGGGCCGGCAGGTCGCCGTGAAGTGCCTCAAGCCGCTGGGCGGGCACCACGACCAGTCGTTCACCCGGGTCCTGCGGGAACGGTTCCGGCGCGAGGCCCGGGTGGCCGCCGCCCTCCAGCACCGCGGCGTGACCGTCGTCCACGACTTCGGCGAGGCCGACGGCGTGCTCTATCTGGTGATGGAACTCCTGGAGGGCCGCGACCTCAGCCAGCTCCTGGAGGACAACAAACAGCATCCGCTGCCGGTGCCCGACGTCGTCGAGATCGCCGACCAGGTCGCCGCCGCTCTCGCCTACACCCACCAGCAGGGCATCGTGCACCGTGACCTGAAGCCCGCGAACATCGTGCGGCTGACCGACGGCACCGTGAAGATCTGCGACTTCGGCATCGCCCGCCTCGGCCACGACATCGGCCCCACCTCCCGCCTCACCGGCACCGGCATCGCGATGGGCACCCCGCACTACATGTCGCCGGAGCAGATCAGCGGCACCGAGGTCGACCAGCGCAGCGACCTGTACTCGCTGGGCTGCGTGCTCTACGAGATCGCCACCGGCGCACCGCCTTTCGACCTCGACGACGCCTGGGCGATCCTCGTCGGCCACCGCGACACACCTCCCCGCCCGCCGCGCAGCCACCGCTCCGAGCTGCCGGAATACCTGGAGCAGGTCATCCTCGACCTGCTCGCCAAACGTCCCGGGCAACGACCGCACGACGCCCGCGAGCTGGGCCGCCGGATCAGCGCGGGCCGCGCCACACCGGTCTACGTGCCCACCGTGGTGAGCCCCCGGCCCACGCTGCTCCCGCCCACGCTGCTCCCGCCCGCGCCGGTGCCGTCCCGCGAGGCCCTCCTGCCGTCCTGGACCCGGGGCATGACCACCGGCCGCAAGGCCACCGGCGCCGGCCTCGGCGCACCTCACGACGCGGGAGCGGGCCTCACCGGCGAGTGGATCCCACGCCCGCTCGGCGGCCGGCCCGGGGAACCGGTCCCCGGGACACCGCCCGCCCCCTCCCCGGAGGCCGTCACCGCGCTGGCCGGACGGCACAACGCCGGACTCAGCCTGGGGCGGCTCGGGCGCTGGGCCGAGGCCGGCGAGGTGCACCGCGCGGTCGCCGCCGAACGCGAACACCTGCTCGGCCCCGACCACCCCGACACGCTCGCCAGCCGCTACGAGGTCGCCTTCGCCCACAGCCGCACCGGCCGCGCCGCCGACGCCCTGCGCGCGTACAAGCACGTCGCCCGCGCCCGGAGCATCGCCCTCGGCCCGGACCACCCCGACACCCTCGCCGCCCGCCAGGAAATGGCCTACGTACTGGGACAGCTGGGCCGTCACTTCGACGCCCACCAGGTGTACCACTCGGTGCTCGCGGCCCGGGAGCGCACCATGGGCGCCGACCACCCCGACACCCTGCGCTGCCGCCACAACCTCGCCTTCAACCTCAGCAGGCTCGGCCGCCTGGAGGACGCGTACCGCATGGCCCGCGAGGTGGCGGACGCGCGCAGCCGGGTGCTCGGCCCGCACCACCCCGACACCCTGGTCACCCGCTACGAGGTCGCCTACGCGCTCGGTCAGCTGGGCCGCTGGCCGGAGGCCCTGCGGACCTACCGGGACGTCGCCGAGGCCCGCGCCCAGGCCCTCGGCCCCGACCACGCCGACACCCTCGCCGCCCGCTACGAGGTCGGCATCAGCCTCGGCCGCCTCGGCCGCAGCACCGAGGCACTGCGGCTCTACCGCGACCTGATCGACGACCGCACCCGCGTCCACGGCCCCGCCCACCCCGAGACGCTGCGCGCCCGCCACGGCCTCGGCGTCAACCTCGGCCGCCTCGGCCGCTGGGAGGAGGCCCTGGCCGAATCGCGCGACGTGTGCGCGATCAGGGAGCGCGTTCTCGGCCCCGACCACCCGGACACCCTGGTCAGCCGCCGCGAGGTCGCCGTCGGCCTCGGCTGGCTCGGCCGCTGGAGCGACGCGCTGACCGAGTACCGCCGGGTGGCCGCCGCCCGCGAGCGCGTCCTGGGCGCCGGCCACCCCGACACCCTCGCCGGCCGCAACGACGAGGCCCACTGCCTGGAACAGCTCGGGCGGGGCGCGGAGGCCGCCGAGCTGTACCGCAGGGTGGCGGTGCTGCGGCAGCAGCGGGCGGCGGGCGGCCACTGAGCACCGCGCCGAGGCGGCGCTCCCGGGGCACTGACCCAGGTGCGGCCCACGTCTGGCCGACCTGGATCACCCCGTGTTACCAAGAACCATGCCTGCACACGAGGGACACCGGACGTACGACGCCGTCATCGTGGGCGGCGGCCACAACGGCCTCGTCGCCGCCGCCTACCTGGCCCGGGCCGGACGCTCCGTGCTGGTCCTGGAGCGGCTGGACCACACCGGCGGCGCCGCCGTCTCCACCCGTCCGTTCACCGGTGTGGACGCGCGGCTGTCACGCTACTCGTACCTGCTCAGCCTGTTGCCGAAGAAGATCGTGCGTGATCTCGGCCTGACCTTCCGGGTCCGCACCCGGACCGTCTCGTCGTACACCCCCGTGGAGCGCGACGGCCGGCCGACCGGCCTCCTGGTCGGCGGCGGCGAGCGGCGCACCCGGGAGGCGTTCGCCCGGCTCACCGGCGGGGAGCGCGAGTACGAGGCCTGGCAGCGGTTCTACGGCATGACCGGCCGCGTCGCCCAGCGGGTCTTCCCGACCCTCACCGAGCCGCTGCCCACCCGCGGGGAACTGCGCCGCCGCGTCGACGACGAGGACGCCTGGCGGGCCCTGTTCGAGGAACCGATCGGGGCGGCCGTCGAGGACCGCTTCAGCGACGACCTGGTGCGGGGCGTGGTCCTCACCGACGCCCTCATCGGGACGTTCGCCGACGCCCACGACCCCACGCTGCGGCAGAACCGCTGCTTCCTCTACCACGTCATCGGCGGTGGCACCGGCGCCTGGGACGTGCCCGTCGGCGGCATGGGCGCCCTCACCGACGCCCTGGCCGCGGCGGCGCGCGCGGCGGGCGCCGTCCTGGCCACCGGGCACGAGGCCGTGCGGATCGACACCGACGGACGCACCGCCGAGGTCACCTACCGGACGGCCGGCAGCGAGGGGGTCGCCGCCGCCCGCCACGTCCTCGTGAACGCCTCCCCGCAGGACCTGGCCACGCTCACCGGCGACCGGCCGCCGGACCCCGCCGAGGGCGCCCAGCTCAAGGTGAACATGCTCCTCAAGCGGCTGCCGAGGCTCCGTGACGACGCGGTCGACCCCCGCGAGGCGTTCTCCGGCACCTTCCACATCGCCGAGGGCTACGAGCAGCTCGCCACCGCCCACGCCCAGGCCGCGTCCGGTGAACTGCCCCTGGCCCCGCCCTCGGAGATCTACTGCCACTCGCTCACCGACCCGACGATCCTCGGCCCGGACCTCGTCGAACAGGGCTACCAGACGCTGACGTTGTTCGGCCTGCACACCCCCGCCCGGCTCTTCGAGCGGGACCACGACGCCGTACGGGACGAACTCCTGAAGTCGACCCTCGCCCAGCTGGACGCCCACCTCGCCGAGCCGCTCACCGACTGCCTGGCGACCGACGCGGACGGACGGCCCTGCATCGAGGCGAAGACGCCCCTCGACCTGGAACGGGAGCTCCGCCTCCCCGGCGGCAACATCTTCCACCGGGAACTCGCCTGGCCGTACGCCCAGGAGCACACCGGCCGCTGGGGCGTGGAGACGGGGCACGCGAACGTGCTGCTGTGCGGAGCGGGGGCCGTGCGCGGGGGCGGCGTCAGCGGGGTGCCGGGGCACAACGCGGCGATGGCCGTCCTGGAGGGGCTGCGGGACTGACGGGACCGGCAGGCGTCCGGCACCGGACGCCCCCGGGGAGTCGATCCGCGCGGCCGGGCACGGCGGCGGGCCGGGTGCCGGCGTCGACCGGACGGCCGTGCGCGTCGGACACACCCGTCCCACCGCGCTCCCGTCCCACCGCGCTCCCGGGCCCGCCGCCGCTCCCGTCCCGCCGGCCGAGGGGGGCACCGCGGCTGACGGCCGGTCGTGTGGATCCGGCGGACGGACGTGCCCGGTGTCCGGCTGAGCGGACGGACGTGCCGGTGTCCGGCTGAGCGGACGGACGGGCCGGTGTCCGGCGGTGCCGTCAGTCGGCGGACGCCGTCCAGCCCGCCGCCTCGATCCGCGCCGAGTCGGCCGGGCGCGCCTCGTCGAAGAGGACACCGTCCGCCGCCTCGATACGCAGCCCGTCGACGTAGACACCGCGGCCGACGTACAGCCGGTCGGTCGCGTACCGCCAGCGCAGGCTCAGCCGCCTCGCGGCCGGCAGATCGGCTGCGAGGCGGTGCCAGACCCGCCCCGAGAAGCCGGTGACCGTGCCCGCCGGATGCTGTCGCGGCGGACTACCGGCCCGCCTCGTGGTGAACGGGAGCGGCTGCCAGTTCGCGCCTCCGTCCGCCGAGGACTCCAGGACGAGTACGTCGGCCTGCTCGGTGTCCCACCACAGGGCGCAGCGCAGCCGCGCGTCGCCCGGGGAGGTGTCGAGGGCGGGAAGGGTGAGGGTGGCGGCCGTGGCGGTCGCCATGCCCGAGAACCACGCGGTACGTCCGTGGCGGGGGCGTACCGCGACGGCGCGCGCCATGGCGTTCGCGGTGGCCACCCGGGGAGCGGAACCGGACCGCCATGTGCGCACCGGATGCACGGAGTTGCCCAGCACGATCAGGAACGAGTCGGTCGTCGGGTCCAGGACCAGCGAGGTGCCGGTGAAGCCGGTGTGGCCGGCCGTGCGCGGGGTGGCCATCGCGCCCATGTACCAGTGCTGGTGGAGCTCGAAGCCGAGGCCGTGCTCGTCGCCGGGGAAGGCGGTGTTGAAGTCGGTGAACATCAGGTCCACCGACTCCGGCCGCAGGACGCGGGCCCGGCCGTAGACCCCGCCGTTGAGCAGCGTCCGGCCGAGGACGGCCAGGTCCCAGGCGTCGGAGAAGACGCCCGCGTGGCCCGCGACCCCGCCGAGGCTGTGGGCGTTCTCGTCGTGCACCTCGCCCCACACCAGCCCTCGGTCCAGGCCGGACCAGGGCTTGCGCGCGTCCTCCGTGGCGGCGATCCCCGGTTTCCAGGACGCGGGCGGGTTGTACCGGGTGCGGCGCAGCCCGAGCGGGCCGGTGACCTCGTCGCGCAGCAGGGTGTCCAGGGCGCGGCCGGTGATGCTCTCCAGCACCAGCTGGAGCGAGATCAGGTTGAGGTCCGAGTAGAGGTACGTGGAACCCGGCGGGTTGAGCGGGGCCTCGTTCCAGACGAGCCGCAGCTTCTCCTCGTACGTCGGCGCGCTGTACAGCGGGATCCAGGCCCGGAAACCCGAGGTGTGGGTGAGGAGCTGACGGATCGTGATGTCCTGCTTGCCCGCCCCGCCGAAGTCCGGGAGGTACCCGGCGACCTTCCCCTCCAGCTCCAGCGCGCCCCGTTCGATCTGCTGCACGGCGAGGATCGAGGTGAACAGCTTCGACACCGAGGCGAGATCGAAGACGGTGTCCCCGGCCATGGAGATCTGCCGGGCGGCCGGGAACTCGACGCCCGTGTCGGTCTTCTCGTCGTACGCCCGGTAGCGCACCGCCATGCCGATCGGCTGGTGCAGCGCCACGGTGCCGCCCCGCCCGGCGAGCAGCACGGCTCCCGCGTACCAGGGGCGTCTGGGGGAGGGGCCGAGGAACGCCTCGGCGTCGGTGACGAGTCGGCGCAGGTGGGCGGGGAGCAGGCCGGCGCGTTCCGGGGAGCCGTGGCGCAGCGTGGGGTGCGCGGACCGGGCGGACCGCGTGGAGCGCGCGGCGGCCGCCGGTCCGGCCGGAAAGGGAGCGAGGGCCAGCGCACCGCCCAGGGCCATTGCTCTTCGCCCCAGTTGGCGCCGGCTCGGCCCGCGTCGTCCGTCCGCGTCCGTGCCCGCCGCGTCGTCGGTCATGGGTGAACCTCCCGCTGTCTGAAAGTATCTTTCGGGATCACCTTGCGCTGTGGAACTTTCGTGTCAGGCGTGCGGCGTGTCAACGGGGTGCGCGAGGGACCGGGAAATCCGGCGAGAATCTGACGGGGCATCAGAAAACCTCTTCCGTCGTCCGGAGGACTGCGGCATCCTGCGCCCATGCAGACGGAGTTGAGCAGGACACTGGGAGTCGAGCACGCCGTCTTCGGCTTCACGCCGTTCCCCGCCGTCGCCGCGGCCATCAGCCGGGCCGGCGGCTTCGGCGTGCTCGGCGCGGTCCGCTACACCGACCCCGACGACCTCAGGCGCGACCTCGACTGGATCGAGGCGCACGTCGACGGCACGCCCTACGGCCTCGACGTCGTCATGCCCGCGAAGAAGGTGGAAGGGGTCACCGAGGCCGACATCGAGGCGATGATCCCCGAAGGCCACCGGCAGTTCGTCCAGGACACCCTCGCCAAGCACGGCGTGCCCGGACTCGCCGAGGGCGAGGCCTCCGGCTGGCGCATCACCGGGTGGATGGAGCAGGTCGCCCGCAGCCAGCTCGACGTCGCCTTCGACTACCCGATCCGGCTGCTCGCGAACGCCCTCGGCTCCCCGCCCGCCGACGTGGTGGCCCGCGCCCACGACCGGGGCCTGCTCGTCGCCGCGCTCGCGGGCAGCGCCCGGCACGCCCGCAAGCACCAGGAGGCGGGCATCGACATCGTGGTCGCCCAGGGTTACGAGGCCGGCGGCCACACCGGCGAGATCGCCTCCATGGTGCTCACGCCCGAGGTCGTCGAGGCCGTCGACCCGCTGCCCGTGCTGGCCGCCGGCGGCATCGGCAGCGGGCAGCAGGTCGCGGCGGCCTTCGCGCTCGGTGCCCAGGGTGTGTGGCTGGGCTCCCTGTGGCTGACCACCACGGAGGCCGACCTCCACTCCGCCGCCCTCACCCGCAAACTGCTCGCCGCGGGCTCCGGCGACACCGTCCGCTCCCGTGCCCTCACCGGAAAGCCCGCCCGCCAGCTGCGCACCGAGTGGACCGACGCCTGGGACGACCCCGACGGGCCCGGCACCCTGCCCATGCCGTTGCAGGGGCTGCTGGTCGCCGAGGCCGTCTCACGCATCCAGGCGTACGAGGTCGAGCCGCTGCTGGGCACACCCGTCGGCCAGATCGTCGGACGGATGACCCGCGAACGCAGCGTCCAGGCCGTCTTCGACGACCTCACCAGCGGCTTCGAGCGAGCCGTCGACCGTGTCAACCGCGTCGCCGGAAGGAGCGGTCAGTGACGAGCACACCCCCCGTGGGCTTCTGGGCCCAGGCCGCTCAAGAGCCCGGCCGCGTGGCCCTGGTCGCCCCCGACGGCACCGAGTGGAGCGCCGGACGCCTGCACGCCGCCGCCAACCGCCTCGTCCACGGCCTGCGCGCGGCCGGACTGGAACGGGGCGACGCCTTCGCGGTCGTGCTGCCCAACGGCCCGGAGTTCTTCGCCGCCCACCTCGCCGCCAGTCAGGCCGGCTTCTATCTCGTCCCCGTCAACCACCACCTCGTCGGCCCCGAGATCGCCTGGATCGTCTCCGACTCCGGCGCCAAGGTGCTCCTCGCCCACGAACGCTTCGCCGGCCCCGCCCGCCACGCCGCCGACGAGGCCGGCCTGCCCGCCACCCACCGGTACGCGGTCGGCACGGTCGAGGGCTTCCGGCCGTACGCCGAACTCCTCGAAGGGCAACCGGAGTCGGCGCCCGCCGGCCGCACCCTCGGCTGGGTCATGAACTACACCTCGGGCACCACCGGACGCCCGCGCGGCATCCGCCGCCCGCTGCCCGGCAAGCCGCCCGAGGAGGCGTACCTCGGCGGTTTCCTCGGCATCTTCGGCATCCGCCCGTTCGACGGCAACGTGCACCTCGTCTGCTCGCCGCTCTACCACACCGCCGTCCTCCAGTTCGCGGGCGCGTCCCTGCACATCGGCCACCGGCTGGTGCTGATGGACAAGTGGACGCCCGAGGAGATGCTCCGCCTCATCGACACCCACCGGTGCACGCACACCCACATGGTCCCGACCCAGTTCCACCGCCTGCTGGCGCTGCCGGAGCACATCAGGGCGCGCTACGACGTCTCCTCCATGCGCCACGCCATCCACGGCGCCGCCCCCTGTCCCGACCACGTCAAACGGGCCATGATCGACTGGTGGGGCCACTGTGTGGAGGAGTACTACGCGGCCAGCGAGGGCGGCGGGGCCTTCGCGACCGCCGAGGACTGGCTGAAGAAGCCCGGCACGGTCGGCAAGGCCTGGCCGATCAGCGAACTCGCGATCTTCGACGACGACGGCAACCGGCTCCCGCCCGGTGAACTCGGCACCGTGTACCTCAAGATGAACACCGGCGGCTTCTCGTACCACAAGGACGAGGCCAAGACGCGCAAGAACCGCATCGGCGACTTCTTCACCGTCGGCGACCTCGGCCACCTGGACGAGGACGGCTACCTCTTCCTGCGCGACCGCAAGATCGACATGATCATCTCGGGCGGGGTCAACATCTACCCCGCCGAGATCGAGTCCGCCCTGCTCGCGCACCCCGCGGTCGCCGACGCCGCCGCCTTCGGCATCCCGCACGACGACTGGGGCGAGGAGGTCAAGGCCGTCGTCGAACCGGCGCCCGGCCATGAGCCCGGTCCCGCCCTCGCCGCCGCGCTCCTCGACCACTGCGCCGAGCGGCTCGCCGGGTACAAGCGGCCCAAGAGCGTCGACTTCGTCGCCGAGATGCCCCGCGACCCCAACGGCAAGCTGTACAAGCGGCGGCTGCGGGACCCGTACTGGGAGGGCCGCACCCGGCTCGTGTGACCGCGGCACTCCACGCACGGTCACGCGGCGGACCCCCGCCCGCCCTGATGCCGAAGCGCCCCGGGAGGACCAGCAACCCGGGGCGCTTCGGCATCAGGAGCCCCCTGCGCCTCCTCGTCCCGGACACCACCGAAGCCATCGGCCGGCTGCTCGTCCCGCTGCTCACCCCGGTCGGACAGGAGGCCGTCGTCCTGTCCCGCGCCCCGGACCCGGAGGTGTCGCCGCCGACGCCCTGGACCGCATCGCCCCGTGCCGGGCGGCCCGTTCAGGAACGAACCGCGCGGCGCGGACAACGCGCGCCGCCCGCACCCGAACTGGCGTCCTGGTCACACCGGGTGGCGCGGCGGGTGCGCGGCGGAGTTGACTGGGGACCACCGCGCGTGGAACGCGCCCACCGCACACCTCAGACCGCGAGTCGAACCACTGGGAAGGACACGGGAATTGGAAACCCCGGAACCGGCGACCGAGCAGTTCACGACCTACCGCCCCCTGCTGCTGGGGCTCGCCTACCGGCTGCTCGGCAGCATGCGGGACGCCGAGGACATCATCCGGGACACGTCTTTGCGGTGGGCCGGCACCGATCACACCGGGATGCGAGAACCCCGGACCTTCCTCGTCACCGTCGTCGCCCGGCTCGCCCTTGACCAGCTCGGATCGGCCCGGGCGACCCGCAAGGCGTACACCGGGCCCTGGCTGCCCGAACCCGTGGCCACCGACGTGCTGGGCCCGCTGGACACGGCCGAGCTGCGGGACACCGTCGCCTACGCCACCGTCCACCGGATGGAGCGGCTGTCACCTCCCGAGCGGGCGGTGTTCGTCCTGCGCGAGGCCTTGGCACTGCCCTACGGCGAGATCGCCCGGATCCTCGACGCCACCGAGACCCACTGCCGCCAGACGCACCTGCGGGCCGCTCGCCGGCTGGCCGCCGGACGTGACCCGTTCGCTCTTTCGGAGGATGAGCACGCCAAGCTGTTGACGCGGTTCCTGGAGGCGGCGCAGAGCGGGGATCTGGCCACGCTCACCGAAGTCCTGGCCGACGACGTGGTCGCCTGGGAGGACGGCGGCGGCAAGGTCAGGGCCGCCCTGCGGCCGGTCGAGGGCCGCGATCAGGTCGTCGCGTTCGTCACCGGCCCGGCCGCCCGCTTCCCGTCCGGACCCTTCCGTCGCGTGCACGTCAACGACCGGACCGCCCTCGCCCCGGCGGTCGACGGCGTCGACCAGGTCCTCACGGTCGACGTACGCGACGGCCGTATCGAAGGTATCTACACGATCCTCAACCCGGACAAGCTGGGTCACCTCTCGGCCTAGCGAAGCGGGTGGTCCCGCCACCTGGGTGACGGGACCACATCCTCGGCGCCCGTGTTCCCGGACGCCGGCGGTCAGCGTTCGCGTACCCGCACGATCCGCAGCCCGGGCGCGGACCGGATGTCCTTCTCGCAGAACCGGGACGTCACCCACTGCTCATCCGAGAACAGCCGCGTCTGGTCGCTGAAGTGCGGCGAGTCCCGGTTCGAGGACTGGGAGTACGTCAGCAGCGTGCGGGCCACCGGGCACCGGCCGCCGTCCCAGCCCACGGCCTGCACATAGCTGGACCCGGTCGTCACCTCCGCGTAGCCGCCGCCCGCCGGACTCCACACGGACTCCACCTTGTTCCACACGCCCAGCGACTCCGTGCCGCCGTGCACGGGGACGCGCCGGCCGTCGCGCACGACGAACTGGTGCTCCCCGAGCCGGGAGTCCAGCGCGATGCCGGCCGCCCGCAGCTCGGCGACCGCGTCCGCGAGGGCCGTGGCGAAGCCCGGCGCACCCGTGTTCAGCGTGTGCGGGGTGCGGACCGGATCGGCGGCCGAGAACGGCACCTTCCACAACAGGACCGCCGGCACGGTCGCCGTCAGCCTTCGCCAGAACCGGTCGAAGAGCAGCGCGCCCCGGCTCCCGGTGTCCATGGAGCGGTCCCACGCCGCGAGCACCCCGCACGCCTCGCGCACGTCGACAGCCCGGCCGTCGCCGCCCGTCGCCGTACCGCCGGGCAACGCGGCACACGCCCGCGCCGCGTCGGCCACGGCCAGCCCGGCCGCGGGCACCCGGTTGGCGAACTGCTGCGCCTGAAGATCCCGTACGGTCAGACCGCCCTTGCCGGCCAGCGCCGCCACGTCCTCGATCGCGCCCCGCGTCCGCAGCGAACGCGGCGTGTCCACTGTGCCGAAGATCCGCTCGTAGCCGGTCAGCGGCCGGTCCGCGTTGGCCAGCCAGGCGCTGTCGTTGGAGTTCGCCGCGTACGGGGCGTCCGTGAGGACCGGCATCCTCGCGGGCCCGAGGATCCCCGGCTGGACGGCGTCGGGGTCGCTGCCGAGCCCGCAGTCGCCGCGCGAGCCGTCGAGGACCGCGACCCCCGAGGCGGGGTAGGTGACCTCGCCCAGGGGAGTGGAGCAGCGCCGCGCCAGTTCGCCGGTGATCCGGGGAAGCACCTGCGACTGCGTGAACAGGGTGTGGCCGGCCGCGTCGGCGGCGATCGTGTTCACCCAGGGCAGGCCCTGCGTGCGCCGGAGGGAGCCGAGGACGCCGGCCGTGCCGCGCGCCTTCGCGAAGCCGAGCGAGGTGTCCGCGCCGCGCAGGTTCGCGGCGTTGGGGTCGCCCAGCGCGTACGCCGTCGTGGCCGTCCACGGCAGCGGCAGCGAGGAACCGAGCGAGGTGACCACGGGGCCGTACCGCGTCCACCACTGGGTCCGGGTCACCGGGGCGCCGCCCCGCACCGGCACGGTGACCGTGCGCCTCGTCATCCGTTGCGGGATGCCGTCCACCAGGTACGTGGTCGGGTCGGCCGGATCCAGGGTCAGCTGATGGAGGTTGAGGGTGACACCGGTCGCGACGGTGTGGCTCCAGGCCACATGTGCGGTGTGCCCTATGGACACCGTCGGCGAGCCGAGCAGCGAACCGCCGGCCACGTTCAGTTCGCCGGGGATGGTCTGCTGCGACTGCCAGAAACGGCGCCCGCCCTGCCAGGGGTAGTGCGGATTGCCCAGCAGCAGCCCACGCCCGTTCGCGGTCGTCCCGCCGCTGAACGCGACGGCGTTGGAGCCCATGCCGGCGGAGTCCGCGGCGAACAGCTCCCGGGCGGCCCGGGCGGTGGCCCGGGCGTCGGGCGGCGCGGTCGGCGCCGTGGCGGAGGTCGGCGGCCCGGCCGCCGTGATGCCCTCCACCGCGCGGCCCTGACCGCCGAGCACGGCCAGCGCGAAGGAGCGCGCGGCCACGTCGAGCGCCGTCACAGGACGCACCCAGGCGGCACCCCGGCACGCCGGGTCGGTGATCCGGTTCTGCCTCAGCCAGGAGTTGTAGCCCGCCGCGAAGCCCCGCATCAGGTCCTTCGCCTGACGGCTCGGGCCGCGCGGCGCCGGTTCTGCGAGCAGCTTCTCCACCGTGCCGGACTCCCGCACCCCGCGGAAGTACTGGTCACTGGAGAGGTTCCGCGCGGCCGAGGACAACGAGCGGTCGGGCGCCGCGTCCGACCCGAAGAAACGGGAACGCTCGCCGCGCACGGTCACGAAGCCGTCGGCGAGCGTGCACACCTGGTCGGCGGCCTGCGCCCAGCCGGTGCCGAAACCGAGGTTCGCGTAGTCCTCGGCGACGATGTGCGGGATGCCGTACTCGGTGTAGCGGATGACGGCGGACAGGCCGCCGTGGGACGGAGGGTGCGGCCGGTCCCGGCTCTGCGCCGCGGCCGCCGGCAGTGCGGTGGTGGCGGTGAGCAGGGCGACGGCCGTGACGGCGAAGCGTCTCAGACGGGTGCGCATCGTGCCTCCCAACATCGTTGAGGGAAGGAGCGGTTGAGCGTACCAACGGGTATGTGCCCTCGGGTCCTGCCGGAGCGCGGTGCTTCTGAGCGCTCCGTGGTGCCGCGGAGCGCTCCGCGCCGGCTCGCGGCCCCTCGCGGCGCTTGACCTCCTCCCGCCGCGGACCGAGGATCATGTGTCATGACGCCCGGACACGGCAGCACGGTTGACGGGGTACTGCGCCGCAGCGCCCGGCGCACCCCGGCACGCGTGGCGGTGGAGTACGCCGACCGCGCCTGGACGTACCAGGAACTCGACGAGGCCGTCTCCCGCGCGGCGAGCCTGCTGCTCGACCAGGGACTCACCCGGGGCGACCGGGTCGGCGCGTACGGACACAACTCGGACGCGTACCTGATCGGCTTCCTCGCCTGCGCCCGCGCGGGCCTGGTGCACGTGCCGGTCAACCAGCACCTGACCGGGGACGACCTCGCGTACATCGTCGGCCAGTCCGGCAGCTCCCTGGTCCTCACGGACCCCGGCCTCGCCGGCCGGCTCCCCGACGGCGTCCGTACGCTGGCCCTGCGCGACAGCGACGACTCCCTGCTGGCACGCCTGCCCTCGGCACCGGCGTACGACGGCCCCGAGCCGCGCAGCGAGGATCTGGTCCAGCTGCTCTACACCTCGGGTACGACGGCCCTGCCGAAGGGCGCGATGATGACCCACCGCGCCCTGGTGCACGCGTACCTGAGCGCGATCACCGCCCTCGACCTCAGCGCGGGCGACCGCCCGGTGCACGCGCTGCCGCTCTACCACTCGGCGCAGCTGCACGTGTTCCTGCTGCCGTACCTCGCGGTCGGCGCCACCAGCCTCATCCTCGACGGACCCGACGGCGACCGCCTCTTCGACCTGATCGAGGCCGGCCGGGCGGACAGCCTGTTCGCCCCGCCCACGGTCTGGATCGCCCTGGCCGGGCGCCCCGACTTCACCACCCGCGACCTCGGCGGACTGCGCAAGGCGTACTACGGGGCGTCGATCATGCCGGTGCCCGTCCTTGAGCGCCTGCGCGCACGGCTCCCCGGGCTCGCCTTCTTCAACTGTTTCGGACAGAGCGAGATCGGCCCCCTCGCCACCGTCCTCGCGCCCGACGAGCACAAGGGGCGGATGGACTCCTGCGGCCGGCCCGTCCTGTTCGTCGACGCGCGCGTGGTCGACCAGGACGGCGAGGACGTGCCCGACGGCACACCCGGCGAAATCGTCTACCGCTCCCCGCAGTTGTGCGAGGGCTACTGGGACAAGCCGGAGGAGACCGCCGAGGCGTTCCGCGACGGCTGGTTCCACTCCGGCGACCTCGCGGTGCGCGACGCCCACGGCTACTTCACCATCGTCGACCGGGTGAAGGACGTCATCAACTCCGGCGGGGTGCTGGTCCCCTCCCGTCAGGTCGAGGACGCGCTGTACACCCACGAGTCGGTCGCCGAGGTCGCCGTGATCGGGCTGCCCGACGACCGCTGGATCGAGGCGGTCACCGCGGTCGTCGTCCCGCGCGGCGAGGCGGACGAGGCGGAACTGATCGCCCACGCCCGCGAGAAGCTCGCCCACTTCAAGGCACCGAAGCGGGTGGTGTTCGTGGACCAGCTGCCGCGCAACGCGAGCGGGAAGATCCTCAAGCGGGAGCTGAGGGACCGGTTCTCCGGCACTCCCTAGTGCTCTGAACCGCGATGGTTCACCGGGGTGCGGTTCGCGCCCCTCCACCTGTCGGACGGCCTGTCGGTTCACGTCCAACCGGCCCGCCACCCATCGCCCGCCCGGCCGAACTCGGCCGGCCCTTCACCCGCTGGTCGTCACGCAAGCTCGCCGCCCACCTGCGCAAGGTCCACGGCCGGGTGATCCGCATCGGCCGCGAGGCACTGCTCGGTCGGCGACGACATCCTGGACAACCTGCCCGCCCACAAGGGCACCCGCAAGGAACGCGCCCGCGTCCGCAGTGGGAAAGGCATCCGCTGGGGCGGACGCCCCGTCACGGAAGCCGCGTGACGATCCGTTTCCCGGTTCTCAGCCCTGATCGAGCGGATTGGACACAGTCCGTTCCGCCCACTCTCCTGCTGCCAACTGCGCCGCCGCGCACCCCGGCTTACGCTCTGCCTGGTCCTGGAACAGGCGCACGAAGGACTTGGCGAAGCCCAGCCGGGGGTATGCCCCGACGAGTGTGTCCGTGAAAGACGGGTCGAAGGCTTCCAGGCCCGTCCCGGATACATCCGCGGTCGTCCCCACCTGCAACAGTCGGCTCTCCACGTCCACTTCCGGCGCAACGTCGTCCCGCATGTGGAGCACGATCAGCTCAGCCGCCCGGTCGCGTCGCTCCGTCGGCCAGCCGAGACCGGCCGTGAAGACCCGGGCCAGGTGGCCACCAGCCTCCTCGAACGAGAGCGTGTGACTGTCGAAGGGCGGAACAAGACCAAGGTCGTGCAGCAACGCCGAGACGAAGAACAGCTCACGGTCGAAGTCGAGGCCACGCGCCTTTGCCCAGGCCGCGCCGAAGAAGTAGGACCGCACAGAGTGGTGGTACAGCGCCTCGTCAGCGTATTCCTCACAGACCAGCCGCGCCGCCTCTGCCGCCCGCCCCACAGGTACGCGCACCCCCGCGACTTCGATCAGCATCCGCCCCGCCCCCTCACAACCACACATCATTCCGCTACCCGCACCTTAGCCAGGACTGGACTCCAACCGGTGAAAGTTCGCGGCCACAGCACCGGGTCACCCGGAGGCCTCGCGCGGGCGCAGGTCCTCGATCCGCCGGATCTTGCCCACGGACCGCTCCAGCGACTCCGGGTCGACGATCTCGACGGTGACCGACACACCGATGGTGTCCTTCACGGCCGCCGCGCCGGCCCGGGCGGCGGTGTCCCGGTCCTCGGCAGTGGCGTCGCGGCGGGCCTCGGCCCGTACGGTGAGGGTGTCGAGGCGGCCCTCGCGGGTGAGCCGCAGCTGGAAGTGGGGCGCGACGCCCGGGGTGCGCAGCACGATCTCCTCGATCTGGGTGGGGAAGAGGTTCACGCCGCGCAGGATCACCATGTCGTCACTGCGGCCGGTGACCTTCTCCATGCGCCGGAAGACGCGGGCGGTGCCCGGGAGCAGACGGGACAGGTCCCGGGTCCGGTACCGGACGACCGGCATCGCCTCCTTGGTGAGGGAGGTGAAGACCAGCTCGCCCCGCTCGCCGTCCGGCAGCACCTCGCCGGTGACCGGGTCGACGACCTCCGGGTAGAAGTGGTCCTCCCAGATGTGCAGCCCGTCCTTGGTCTCCACGCACTCCTGCGCGACGCCAGGCCCGATCACCTCCGACAGCCCGTACATGTCGACCGCGTCGATCGCGAACCGCTCCTCGATCTCCCGCCGCATCCCCTCGGTCCACGGCTCGGCGCCGAAGACGCCCACCCGCAGCGAGGTGCCCCGCGGATCGACGCCCTGCCGCTCGAACTCGTCGAGGATCGTCAGCATGTACGACGGCGTCACCATGATGATCCCGGGCCGGAGATCCTGGATCAGCCGGACCTGGCGGGACGTCATGCCACCGGACGCGGGGACGACCGTACAGCCGAGCCGTTCGGCCCCGTAGTGCGCGCCGAGCCCGCCCGTGAACAGCCCGTAGCCGTACGCCACATGCACCGTGTCACCGGGCCGCCCGCCCGCCGCGCGGATCGAGCGCGCCACCATGTCGGACCACAGGGACAGGTCACCGTCGGTGTAGCCGACGACCGTGGGGCGCCCGGTGGTGCCGCTCGACGCGTGCAGACGCCGGACGCGGTCCCGGGGCACGGCGAACATCCCGTACGGATAGTTCTCGCGCAGGTCGGCCTTGGTGGTGAAGGGGAACCGTGCCAGGTCGGCCAGGGAACGGCAGTCGTCCGGGCCGACGCCGGCCCGGGTGAAGGCCTCCCGGTAGAACGGCACATGGTGGTACGCGTGCCGCAGCGACGCCCGCAGCCGCTCCAGCTGCACCGCGCGCAGCGCCTCCGGGGTGAGCCGTTCCCCCGCGTCCAGTACATCCGTCACGTCCGCCATGCCGCCCCTCTCTCGCCGCCGCGCGATCCGGGCGGCCGATCATCGGGTCAGACGCCGGGGATCAGTAATCCAGGCGATCCCGTCCGGGGCAAGAGGACGCCCCGCGCTTTCCGCGGCGGCGACCGCCCGCTCTCGGTGCCGGCGGCGCCGAGGTGTCGCGGCCGCAGCCGGCAGCGGGAGCCCCCGCCTACTTCGCGTACGCCGTCATGAAGCGGTCGCGGAACTTGTCCATGCCCCACTGCGGAGCGTCCTCGGCGGGCTTGAGTCCCGGCGTCCAGCCCCAGTCGGAGATCCGGTCCAGCACCTTCGGGTCGTGCGCGACGATCGTCACGGGCACGTCCTTGCTGGTGTCGCCCGCGGTGACGGTGGGAACCGGCTGGTGGTCGCCGAGGAAGACGAGGACCGTGTTCTCGTCGCCGTAGCGCTCGACCCACTCGACCGTGCTCCTGAGGGAGTACTCGATGGCGCGCCGGTACTCGGTGCGGACGCGCTCCGGGTCCTGCCAGACCTCCTTGGGATCCGTGCCCTCCTTCTTGATCTCGTGGAAGACGGAACCGTCGCCGAGGTCGTCCCAGTCGATCATGCGGGCGATCGGGGACCAGGGGTTGTGGCTGGACGCCAGGATGATCTCCGCCATGATCGGGTCGCGGTTCTCCCTGCCGTGCTCCAGGCGTTCGAAGGCCTCCAGGCTGAACTGGTCCGGCACGGGCGTCCAGCTGAAGTACGGGCCGTGGTAGCCGAGGCGCTCGGAGTCGTAGATGTGGTCGAGGCCGAAGTACTCGCCCTCGGGCCAGGCCCGGCGGACCCCGGGCACGATGCCCACCGTGCGCCAGGCGCCGGTCTTCTGGAAGTAGCTGGTGAGCGTGGCGCGGTCGCTGGTGGTCAGGCTCCGGTACCGCTGCTGGTTCTTGATCCACAGCCCGGACAGGAACGTCGAGTGGGCCAGCCAGCTGCCCGCGCCCGTCACCGGCGACTTCAGCCAGGCGCTGCGCGACTCGAAACCGGCGGCCTTCAGGGAGCCGGTGCCGTCCTTGAGGACCGCGTCGATCTGCGAGGCCATCGCCGGGTCGTCGATCGCCGTCCGGCCGTAGCTCTCGACGAAGGTGAACAGGACGTCCTTGCCCCGCAGTCCGGTGAGCAGCTGGTCGGGAGGGGTGGCGGCGAACGCGTCGACGGCGGCCTGCTTCTCGAAGACGCGCCCGTCCCTGAGCCCCGCGCGTACCTGCTCCACCCGGTTGCCGAGGAACTCGGCGTTGCCCTTGGTGGCGAGCGGGACGCTGGTGATCTGCACGCCCAGCGTGACGCAGGTGATCCACACGGTGCCGAGGATCAGCGTCGTGCGGGTGGCGACGGGGCGGTGGCGGACCATGAGGTCGGTCAGCCGCACCGTCGCGAGCGTGGTCAGCGCGAGCAGGACGACGAACAGGACGACCGCCCCGGCCACCGCGAGCACCTGACCGGTACGGCCGAACGACTCCCGCAGGAATTCCGTCGCGTTCTCCAGCAGGATCCAGTCCAGGACCAGGTCGAAGGGCCGGGCCAGGATCTGGTAGAAGCCCATGTCGAGGAACTTCAGGACGGTGAGCAGCCCCAGGAACACTCCCGTGACCACTGCCGTGATCCGCCGGGTCCTCGGTGGCAGGGCGAGCAGCAGGGCCGCGAGCAGGATGCCCTCGGCGGGGAGGCGGAGGAACGCCTCGACGTTGATCCGTTCGACGCGGTTGGGCACGAGGAGCGTGAAGAGCACGAGCGCGCCGGCCAGGACGGTCGTCGCCACGTGCACGCCGTGTGCCGCGCGAGGATAGCGGCGCCGCAAGCCGAACCGGCCGAACCGGCCGGGTGACGGGGCGCCCGCCGTCTCGCCGCCCGCCGTCTCGTCGGGGGCGGTTTCGTCGGAGGCGGTCTGCTCGCCGCCGCCCTGCGCCGTCCGCGCTGCCGGGACGGTGTCGCCGTCCGGGTCCGCTCCGCCCTCGGTGTCCGTCCCACCCTCGGTGTTCGGCAGCTGACGGGAACGAGTGAAGAGCGACACCCGGCGGTCCTTCCGTGCGGTCGTGCGATGGCATGGCAAACCTGGCCCAGGGGCCGAGCCTGCCACCACCAGTACGTTCGCACGTCACGTTCGTCTCAATCGCGCGGGCGTGATTCACCCGTCCGCGGCCGTCGCCACCTCCCGCGCCCACCGGTAGTCCGCCTTGCCGCTGGGCGACCGCCGGAGCGCCTCCGCGATCACCAGCCGGCGCGGGATCTTGTACCCGGCCAGCCGGGAACGGCAGTGCGCCTGGACGTCCTCCAGGGACGGCCGCGCCGAGCCTGCCCGCAGCTGCACCACGGCCGCCACCCGGTGGCCCCACTTCGGGTCCGGCACGCCGGCCACCAGCGCGTCGTAGACGTCCGGATGGGATTTGAGCGCCTGCTCGACCTCCTCCGGATACACCTTCTCCCCGCCCGTGTTGATGCACTGCGAGCCCCGGCCGAGGACGGTCACCACGCCCTCCTCGTCGACGGTGGCCATGTCGCCGAGGAGCACCCACCGCTCGCCGTCCTTCTCGAAGAAGGTCTCGGCGGTCTTGCGCGGGTCGTTGTAGTAGCCGAGCGGCACATGGCCGCGCTGCGCGACGCGCCCCACCTCACCGCAGGCGACCGGCTCGTGCGTGGCCGGATCGACCACCCGCGTACGGGAGTTGACGCGGATGCGGAAGCCCCGCTCGGGTCCGGAGTCGTCCGTGGCGGTGCCGTTGAAGCCCGACTCGGAGGAGCCGAAGTTGTTGAGCAGCAGCACGTTCGGGACGAGCGCCTGGAACTGCCGGCGCACCGTGTCCGACATGACCGCCCCCGACGACGACACGCTGAACATCGACGACATGTCGGTGCCCTTCAGCGGGCCTTCGAGCGCGTCGACCAACGGACGCAGCATCGCGTCGCCCACCAGAGACATGCTGGTGACCCTCTCCCTCTCGATGGTCCGCAGCACCTCCTCGGGCACGAACTTGCGGTGCAGCACGACCCGCTGGCCGAAGTAGAAGCCGATGAACGCCGTCAGCGTGGACGTGCCGTGCATCAGCGGGGGAGCGGGGAGGAAGGTGATCCCCGCGCCGCCGGCCGCGACCCGCTCGGCCAGCTCCTGCGGCTTCCGCACCGGCTCACCGGTTGGCGCGCCCCCGCCGAGCCCCGAGAAGAACAGGTCCTCCTGGCGCCACATCACCCCCTTCGGCATCCCGGTCGTGCCGCCGGTGTAGATGACGAACAGGTCGTCACCCGAGCGCGGCGCGAACCCGCGCTCCGGGGACCCGGCGGCCTCCGCCCGCGTGAAGTCCACGGCGGACACCTCGGCCGCCCCGGGAGCCGGAGCCCCGACCCGCACCAGGTGCCGCAGCGCGTCCGCGTGCGGCAGCGCCGCCGCCACCCGGCCGGTGAACTCCGCGTCGAAGACCAGACCCGTCAGATCGGCGTCCCGGTAGAGGTAGACCAACTCCTCTTCCATGTAGCGGTAGTTGACGTTGACCGGCGCGATCCGCGCCTTCAGGCAGCCGAGCACGGTCTGGAGGTACTCGACCCCGTTGTACAGGTGCAGCCCGACGTGCTCGCCGGGACGGATCCCGCTGTCGAGGAGGTGGTGGCCGACGCGGTTGGCCGCAGCGTCCAGCTCCGCGTACGTCAGACGGCGCTCCGCGCCCGTGCCCGGATGGTCGATGTACACGAGCGCCTCGCGGTCCGGGACCACGTCGACGACCGACTCGAACAGGTCGGCAAGGTTGTACTCCACCGCTCCTCCTGACCTCGGACGGCCTGGCTCCCCAACGGTTGCCGGTCATCAGAGCAAAGGGCGCCGGAAGTGGGAAGGGCTCGCACCGAAGAAATCTGACTGACTGTCAGAAAACCCTTGAAGTGCCCCGCCGCCTCCTGCAACCTGTTCTCGTTCTGTCAGAGGGGAGATGGCCCATGGCTGGGACGGAACACCTCACCGTGCGACGCGAAGGCGCCACACTGGTGCTCACACTCAACAGGCCCGACGCCAAGAACGCGCTCTCGCTGTCCATGCTGGTCGGCTTGTACGACGGCTGGGTCGAGGCCGACGCCGACGACGAGGTCCGCTCGGTCGTGCTCACCGGCGCCGGCGGCGCGTTCTGCGCGGGCATGGACCTCAAGGCCCTCGCCGGACGGGGCATGGCGGGCGAGCACCTCCGGGACCGCCTCACGGCCGACCCCGACCTGCACTGGAAGGCGATGCTGCGCCACCACCGCCCCCGCAAGCCGGTGATCGCCGCCGTCGAGGGGCACTGCGTCGCCGGCGGCACGGAGATCCTCCAGGGCACCGACATCCGGGTCGCCGGCGAGTCCGCGACCTTCGGTCTGTTCGAGGTCAGGCGCGGCCTCTTCCCGATCGGCGGCTCCACGGTCCGGCTGCAACGCCAGATCCCGCGCACCCACGCCCTGGAGATGCTGCTCACCGGCCGCCCCTACAGCGCCCGGGAGGCCGCAGGCATCGGCCTGATCGGACATGTCGTGCCCGACGGCACCGCCCTCACCAAGGCCCTGGAGATCGCCGGACAGATCAACGCCTGCGGCCCGCTCGCCGTCGAGGCCGTCAAGGCCTCGGTGTACGAGACCGCGGAGATGACCGAGGCCGAGGGACTCGCCGCCGAACTCAAGCGCGGCTGGCCCGTCTTCGACACCGCCGACGCCAAGGAGGGCGCCCGCGCCTTCGCCGAGAAACGGCCCCCCGACTACAAGCGCGCCTGACCCTTTCCCCGGACGCGCCCGACCCTCCCTCGGAAGGAGACATCCGGGATGCCCGAAGTCCTCCAAGCGCCGCTCGTCGTCGAGTTCCCCTTCACCCGCTCCCTCAGCCCCGTCCAGAGCGCCTTCCTCACCGGCCTGCGCGAACGGGTCGTCCTCGGGGTGCGCACCGGCGACGGCCGCGTCCTCGTCCCGCCCGTCGAGTACGACCCCGTCACCGCCGAGGAGATCCGCGACCTCGTCGAGGTCGCCCCCACCGGCACCGTCACCACCTGGGCCTGGAACCACGCCCCCCGCCGCGGTCAGCCCCTGGCCACCCCGTTCGCCTGGGTCCTGGTCCGCCTCGACGGCGCCGACACCGCCCTCCTGCACGCCCTCGACGCGCCCGGACCCGACGCCGTGCACACCGGCATGCGCGTCCGCGTCCGCTGGGCCGGCGAACGCGCGGGCGCCATCACGGACATCGCCTGCTTCGAACCGTACGACGGCACACCGGCCGGACCCACCGGCGCCACCGGCACGTTCGCGGACCCGGTCACCGGCATCGTCGCCCCGGCCCGCCTCGACTACACCTACTCGCCCGGCCGCGCCCAGTCCGCCTTCATCCACGCGCTCGGCGACCGGCACATGGTCGGCGAACGGTGCCCGTCCTGCCGCAAGGTGTACGTCCCGCCGAGGGGCGCCTGCCCCACCTGCGGCGTGGCCACGTCCGAACAGGTGGAAGTGGGTCCGCGCGGCACGGTCACCACCTTCTGCATCGTCAACATCAAGGCCAAGAACCTCGACATCGAGGTGCCGTACGTGTACGCCCACATCGCCCTCGACGGCGCCGACCTCGCTCTGCACGGCCGGATCGGCGGCATCCCCTACGACCAGGTGCGCCTGGGCCTGCGCGTCGAACCGGTGTGGACGGAAGGCGCCCGCCACCCCGACCACTACCGGCCGACCGGCGAACCGGACGCGGAGTACGACACCTTCAAGGAGCTGCTGTGACGCGCGAGATCGCCGTGGTGGCCTTCGCCCAGACCGACCACCGGCGCACCAGTGAGGAGTTCTCCGAGGTCGAGATGCTCATGCCGGTCCTGCACGAGGTCCTCGACCGGACCGGCCTGAAGACCCCGGACATCGACTTCACCTGCTCCGGCTCCAGCGACTACCTCGCCGGCCGGGCCTTCTCCTTCACCCTCGCCCTCGACGGGGTGGGCGCATGGCCGCCGATCTCCGAGTCGCACGTCGAGATGGACGGGGCCTGGGCCCTGTACGAGGCGTGGACCAAGCTGCTCACCGGCGACGCCGACACCGCGCTCGTCTACTCCTACGGCAAGTCGTCACCCGGCTCCGTGCGCGACGTCCTGACCCGGCAGCTCGACCCGTACTACGTGGCTCCCCTGTGGCCCGACTCCGTCGCCCTCGCCGCCCTCCAGGCACAGGCGCTCATCGACGCGGGCGACACGGACGAGCCCGCACTGGCCGCCGTCGCCGCCCGCAGCCGCGAGGCCGCCGCCGCCAATCCCCACGCCCAGCTGCGGGGCCCGGTGCCGCAGGGGGAGTACGTCGTACGTCCCCTGCGCACCGGCGACTGCCCGCCCATCGGTGACGGAGCCGCCGCCGTGATCCTCGCGGCCGGGGACCGCGCCCGGGAGCTGTGCGGGCGGCCCGCCTGGATCCGCGGCATCGACCACCGCATCGAGGCGCACGGTCTGGGCGTGCGTGACCTGACCGACTCGCCCTCCACCCGGCTGGCCGCCGAGAAGGCCGGTGCCTTCGCGAAGCCCGTCGACACGGCCGAGCTGCACGCGCCCTTCTCCGCGCAGGAGGTCGTCCTGCGCAAGGCGCTCAGGCTGGCCGACGACGTCTGCGTCAACCCGTCCGGCGGCGCGCTCGCCGCCCACCCGATCATGGCCGCCGGGCTCCTCCGCATCGGCGAGGCCGCCGCCCGCATCCACCGCGGGGAGTCCGACCGGGCCCTCGGACACGCCACGTCCGGCCCCTGTCTCCAGCAGAACCTGGTCGCCGTACTCGAAGGGGATCCGCGATGAGCAAGGAACCCGTGGCCGTCGTAGGCATCGGCCAGACCAAGCACGTCGCGGCGCGCCGGGACGTGTCGATCGCCGGGCTCGTCCGGGAGGCCGCCCGACGCGCGCTCGACGACGCCGAGCTGACCTGGGCGGACATCGACGCCGTCGTCATCGGCAAGGCGCCCGACTTCTTCGAGGGCGTGATGATGCCCGAGCTGTACCTCGCCGACGCGCTGGGCGCCGTCGGCAAGCCCATGCTGCGGGTGCACACGGCGGGCTCCGTCGGCGGCTCGACGGCCCTCGTCGCCGCCGGCCTGGTCGCGGCCCGCGTGCACGGCACGGTGCTGACGCTGGCCTTCGAGAAGCAGTCGGAGTCCAACGCCATGTGGGGCCTGTCCCTGCCGATCCCCTTCCAGCAGCCCCTGCTCGCCGGGGCCGGCGGCTTCTTCGCCCCGCACGTACGCGCGTACATGCGGCGCAGCGGCGCACCGGACACGGTGGGCTCGCTGGTCGCCTACAAGAACCGGCGCAACGCGCTGAAGAACCCCTACGCGCATCTGCACGAACACGACATCACCCTGGAGAAGGTGCAGGCCTCGCCCATGCTCTGGGACCCGATCCGCTACTCGGAGACCTGCCCCTCCTCCGACGGCGCCTGCGCGATGATCCTCACCGACCGCGCCGGAGCCGCCCGCGCGCCCCGGCCGGCGGCCTGGATGCACGGCGGCGCGATGCGCAGCGAACCCACCCTCTTCGCCGGCAAGGACGCCGTGTCGCCGCAGGCCGGCAAGGACTGCGCGGCCGACGTCTACCGGCAGGCCGGGATCTCCGACCCGCGCCGGGAGATCGACGCCGTCGAGATGTACGTGCCGTTCTCCTGGTACGAGCCCATGTGGCTGGAGAACCTCGGCTTCGCCGACGAGGGCGAGGGCTGGAAACTCACCGAGTCCGGGGTGACCGAACTCGACGGGGACCTGCCCGTCGACATGTCGGGCGGTGTCCTGTCGACCAATCCGATCGGCGCCTCCGGCATGATCCGGTTCGCGGAGGCGGCACTCCAGGTGCGCGGACAGGCCGGGGAACACCAGGTGGACGGGGCGCGCAGGGTGCTCGGGCACGCCTACGGCGGCGGATCCCAGTTCTTCGCGATGTGGCTCGTGGGGTCGCGGCCACCCGACTCCTGAAAGGTCCCCCTCACGTGGCCTGTTGGCGTCAGGAACCGATCGCTAGGCTGGCCGCGGACGACGCAATCGGGAGGAGCACGGACGTGGCCGAGACCACCATCCAGCAGCAGCCGCTCATGGGCTGGGACAAGCCCGAGCTGGACCTCAGCAGCGCCGAATGGCACTCCAGCAGCCGTGGCCTGGGGGATGTCCAGATCGCCTTTGTCGAGGGATTCATCGCGATGCGCAACAGCGGCCGCCCTCAGAGCCCTTCCCTGATCTTCACGCCCGCGGAGTGGGGCGCGTTCGTGTCGGGAGCGCGGGAAGGGGAGTTCGACCTCACCTGACCCCGGTCCTGATCCGCCGGACGGACCGAACCGGCGGTGTTCCGCGCGTTTTTCCGGACACGCGACCTTCGCCGCTGCCCTGGAAGCCCCGCCTGAGCCAGGCTGGCCCCAGGAAGCGAAGGTCGTACATCCGGAAGTGAGGCACCCATGGACACCCTGCCGGTGGTCGCGGCGGTCGACGGGTCGGACGGCAGTCTGCGCGCCCTGGACTGGGCCCTGGGCGCCGCCCGTCGGCGCGCGGTACCGCTGAGGGTGGTCCATGTCCGGCAGTACTCGGCCTGGTCCCAGCCCGACGTGCTGGTCGCCGGGCCGCCCGACGTGGGCGACGACCCGGTGCTCGACCAGGTGCGTACGCGGCTGGCGGGGCGGACCGGCCGGCCGGACGTCGAGTACCTCGGCCTGGAGGGCGCACCGGCCGCCCTGCTGCCCGAACTGGGAACCACCGCCCAGTTGCTGGTGCTCGGCTCCCGGGGCCGTGGCGGCTTCGCCAGTCTGCTGCTCGGCTCCAACGGCATGGCCGCCGCCCGCGACGCCGAGTGCCCGGTCGTCGTGGTGCCCCGCCCCGGCCGCGAGGTGCATGACGGGGCACCGGGCGAACCCGGTCCGCGGGTCGTCGTCGGTCTCCAGGTCGACAGTCCCGACGAGGCCACGCTCGCCTTCGCCTTCACCGAGGCCGCCCTGCGCGGCGCACGCCTCCAGGTCGTCGCCGCCTACGCCTGGCCGGTGCAGGCCTGGGCGGCGCCCGCCGAACTCGTCCCGCCGGTGATCGAGCAGGACGCCGTCGAGAGCGAGACCCGTACGCTCGCCGAGGGCTTCCTCGCCTCGCACCGCGCCCGGCACCCCGACGTCCGGGCCGAGCCGTACGTGGCCCCGGGCGACGCGGCCGGGCATCTCGTCGCCGCCTCGAAGGACGCCGACCTCGTCGTCGTCGGCCGCCACCGGCGGCGCCTGCTGGCACCCGCCCGCCTGCTCGGGTCCGTCACCCACGCCGTCCTGCTGCACGCGGCGAGCCCGGTCGCCGTGGTGCCACCCGCACCCCCGGAGGAGTGAACCGACCGGGGTGCCACCGGCCCACGGCTGCGAGGCAGCACGGGCCCTCACCTGCGGTGACGGGTCGGGAGCCCGCGCTGACTGTCGACGGCCCACGGGCCCGCACCGGCCGTAGGACATCACGGCCCTACATTGCGAGCCGTCCTGCGGCACCCGGGCCCCGGTGCCGCAGGGACGGCTCGCACGCCACCGTCGGAACGCGCAGGGACGGCTCCCGCGGATCAGCCCGTTTCCGGGCCGCCCGGACGCCACGCGGCGGCCCCGGGCACGTACCATGGCGGCATGTCGTTCCTCCGCCGCCGCAGTGCCACTCCCGCCGGGCCCGACTTCGACGTCCTGGCCATGGACCCGAGCGACTGGCCCGGCAATCTGAACGCCGGCCTGCTTCCCGCCCCCGACGGCAGCTGCCAGGGCCTGTACCTGCGGTACGACCTGTTCGGCGGCCGCGGCCCCGCGATGATCATCGGCAATCTGCCGGAGGGCTCCCCGGCCCGCGACATCGCCGAGGGCGAGATCCCGTTCGAGGTCGGACAGCTCCTGCTGGCCCTGGAGAACGACGAGGAGGTGACCGTCGTCAGTACCGAGGACATGCCGGTGATGCAGGGCGACAACCTGCTGATCGTGCGCCGGCTGAAGCTCTCCGAGAGCCGGATCTCCTGCGTGCAGTTCGACCGCAGCGACAACGTCCTGGTGACCATCGCCGCCTGGGACCGCCCCATCACCGACGACCTGTACGCCCTGCTGAAGCCGCTCCCGGCGGAACTTTTCCAGCAGGGCTGAGGCCGCTACCCGGCCGACGGCCCCACCCGTACGTCCGCGGCGCGCACGAACGCCACCCGGTGGCCGAACTGGATCTCGTAGTACCGGTCCTCGCCCACCACGATGCGGTGCGAGCCGGTGGTGAAGGTGACCGCGTAGGAGTACTCGCCCGGCACCTCGTCGCCGACCACGTACTTCTGCCCTTCGAGCAGCCGGTACGGCAGCGGCGACACCGCTTGGACCGGCACGTCCGCCGGATACGCCGACGCCTCCGGGTAGGCGCGCCCGTACACCGGGACGCTCTTCAGCCCCGCCCTGGGCGTCACCACGCGACCCCTCGCGCCGACCGCGACCGGGTTCTTCTCCGGGTTCCTGAACCAGGCCTTGCGGCCCAGGTACCAGATCGCCGTCCAGTCGCCGTGGCGGCCGGCGACCGCGTACCGCTGGCCGGTGGAGACCCGGGAGGAGATGTCGTTGACCCCGGTGGTCGGGGCCGTGCCCAGGCCGATGTCCGTGATCAGGGCCGCGCTCTCGTCGGGGCCGGCGTACAGCCGCACCGCGCTGGAGCCGTGCGCCGCGCAGGGCTCGCCCGGGGTGACGCAGCCCGTGTACGCCGGCCGGTTGGCGGCGTGGTCGGGGCGGATCGTCACCAGCCCGCCGTTCCGGCCGGCGCCGGGTGTCAACGGGCGGCCGAGCAGGGCGAAGTAGTGGCGCCAGTCCCAGTACGGGCCCGGGTCGGTGTGCATCCCGGCGACGGCCGACGCGGTCGGGCCGGGCACGTTGTCGTGGCCCAGGATGTGCTGTCGGTCCAGCGGGATGCCGTACTTCTTCGCCAGGTAGGTCACCAGCCGCGCCGACGACCGGTACATGGCCTCCGTGTACCAGGCGTCGGGGTTCGCCAGGAAGCCCTCGTGCTCCAGGCCGATCGACTTGGCGTTGACGTACCAGTTGCCGGCGTGCCAGGCCACGTCCTTCGCCTTCACATGCTGGGCGATGTGGCCGTCCGTGGAGCGCAGCGAGTAGTGCCACGACACATAGGTCGGGTCCTGCACCAGGTTGAGCACACCCTCCCAGGCGCCCTCCGTGTCATGGATGACGATGTAGTCGATGTCCTGGGACGCGGGCCGGTCGCCCAGGTCGTGGTTGCCGTAGTCGCCCTCGCCGAACTCCTCGTACGGAGCCGGGATCCACTCGCAGGACACGGTCGCCGGGCACTCGGTGCCCTCGCGCGACAGCGTGCGCAGCCCGGTGCGCGCGAGCTGTGCGGTGTCGGGGACCAGGCGGGGCCGCGCGGCCAGGACCATCCGCTGGCCGGCGTCGGTGGTGCGTTCCCCGCCGGTGCGCAGCACGTCGTACACGTCGTCGGCGTACGCGGCGGCCGTCGCGCTGTCGGCCGCGCCGGAGAAGCGGGCCACCGCCCCGTACCAGTCCGCGGGATCCTCGCTCGGCGGTCCGCCCAGGTCCCGCTGCGCGGCGGCGAGCAGGGCGGCGCCGCCGGCCACGTTCGCGGCGGGATCGGTCCGCAGCCGCTCGGCGGACAGGCCGGTCAGTCCGGCCGCCTTCGGCAGCGTCCTGAGCCGGGCCGGGAGCGCGGCGCTCTCCGGGACCCGCGCCCTCGGGTGCAGCGGCGCGCGGGCGCTGTCTCCGCGCGGGTCCTCCGTGCCCTCGCTGTGGTGCGGCGGGGCGTCGGCCGACGCGGTGCGGGCGTCGGTCAGGTGCATCGGGCCGTAGCCGCCGGTCACGCTCGGCGCGCCGCCGTGCGCGTCCCAGCGGGACTGGAGGTAGGAGACGGCCAGCAGGACGCTCTGCGGTACGCGGTACTCGGCCGCCGCGGAAACGAACGCCGACTGGAGACGGTGCGCGGGGTCCTGCGCGGCCGGCGGGGCCGCGCCGAGCAGCGGCAGGAGCAGCGCGGCCGAAGCCAGCGCGCCGGCGGTTCTCCGGACGGTCCGGTGCCCGGCGGCCCGACGGGGGACGGTGGCGGATCCTCGCAATGCAGCCTCCTGGGACGGACGGGCGATGAGCCGTGCGGGGCCGGGTGCGTCAGAGGTACCGGCTTGCCGACAATCCGTCAATCATGCCCACAGGCAGGCGACGTCCCATGTCAACGAGGGTTCGCGGGAGTTTCGCGGCGGACGCCCGCGGGCCTGCGGGGCGTCGATGACGTACACCGATGACCGCCCGCCCGGGACCGCGGACATGTGACGGTCCGCGGTGCGCGCCGCCGTCGCGGGCGCACCGCGGACCGTCGTCCCCGTCAGCGAGTGCCGACCGCCGCGCGTACGGCCCTGCGGGCCAGCTGGCAGTCGTCGTGCAGCCGCCGCAGCAGCAGCCGCTGTTCCTCGCCGGACGGCGCAGCACCAGGGTGGGCCACTCCCGGTGCCGCCGGGGTCGTGTCGTGCATCGAACGCTGCACGGCCGTCTCGTAGGTACGGATCTCCCGGGTCAGTACGAGCATCAGGTTCACCAGGAACGCGTCCCGTGAGGCCGGGCCCGCCGACTGGGCGATCTGGCTGATCTGCCGCCGGGCCACCGGGGCGTCCCCGAGGACCGACCACAGGGTCGCCAGGTCGTACCCCGGCAGATACCAGCCCGCGTGCTCCCAGTCCACCAGCACTGGACCGGCCGGGGACAGGAGGATGTTCGACAGGAGCGCGTCGCCGTGGCAGAACTGACCCATGCCCTGCCGGCCCGCGGTCGCGGCGATGCCGTGCATCAGCTTCTGCAGGTCGCCCAGGTCCCGGTCGGTGAGCAGTCCCAGCTCGTGGTACCGGTTGATGCGCGTCGCGTAGTCCAGCGGGGCGTCGAAGGTGCCCGCCGGGGGCCGCCAGGAGTTCAGCCGGCAGATCGCGCCGAGTGCCGCCCTGATGTCCGCGCGGGGCGGGGCCTCGGCCGGGTGCCGCTGCAGGGCCGCCACACGGCCGGGCATCCGCTCGATGACGAGGGTGCAGTTGTCCGGGTCCGCCGCGATCAGCCTCGGCACCCGCACCGGAGGGCGGTGCCGGACGAACGTGCGGTACGCGGCTATCTCGTGGCGGATCCGCTCGGCCCACCCGGGTGAGTGGTCGAGTAAGCACTTGGCGACGGCGGTGCTGCGTCCTGTCGTGCCGACCAGGAGCACGGAGCGTCCGCTGCGGCGCAGCACCTGCACCGGGGCGAACTCCGGGCAGATCCGGTGCACCGACGCGATCGCCGTGCGCAGCTGGGCGCCCTGAGGGCCGGACAAGTCGAGTCTCCCGCTGAGCGGTTGGGTGCCGACACCCGGAGCACGCCGGGCCCTGCCCGGACCGAGCACGGGGGCCGTCGGACGTGCGGGGTCGAGGTAGGGGCCGCCGCCCGCCGGGCGGGCGTGCAGCGACCGGAGTGGGGCGGACACGGAGGACGATGCTGTGTACATGGGCGAGACAGATCCCTTCGTGTACCTGCGACGACAGTGCGCTGCCCGGCCCGGTCCCCCGGATACACCCTGGGGAATGCATCCCTTGTCGCGAAAGGCGACCGGGTCGGGGTGGCGCGTTCCTACCTGACACCCGACGCCCACTGGCACACCATCTGGCGTGCCCTGGCGAACCCTGGCGAATAGTCGCCCGGCAACTCTCCCCGGGCTACTGTCAACTCAGCCGAGTACCTGGGGGCTTGATGTGAGCGGACAACCCAACACCCGTCTCGCGGACCTGTTCGGCCTGGCCGGCTGGTCCAAGGGTGAACTCGCGAGGATGGTCAACAAGCAGGCGGCGGCCATGGGCCACCCCCAGCTGGCGACCGACACCTCACGGGTGCGGCGGTGGATCGACACGGGAGAGATCCCGCGCGATCCGGTGCCGCGGGTGCTGGCGGCTCTGTTCACCGAGCGTCTCGGCCGTGTCGTGACCATCGAGGATCTCGGTCTGGTCCGGCACGGGCGTGCGGGGAAACGGCCACGCGACGGGAGTGCGGAACATCCCGACGGTGTGCCGTGGGCGCCCGAGCGGACTGCCGCGGTCCTCACCGAATTCACGGGAATGGACCTCATGCTCAACCGACGCGGCTTGGTGGGCGCGGGTGCCGCGCTCGCCGCGGGATCCACCCTCAGCAGTGCCATGTACGACTGGCTGCACACCGATCCGGCCCTGACCGCCGACGCTCCTCCGTTCGACGCCGACCCCCTGCACGCCGACCCCGCCGGGTTCGACCGCTACGAGGCCGCCCCCATCGGGTCACAGGAGATCGAGGAACTGGAGCGCTCCGTCGAGGTGTTCCGGGCCTGGGACGCGGCCCGCGGCGGCGGGCTGCAACGCAAGGCGGTCGTGGGCCAGCTCAACGAGGTGGGCGGCATGCTCGCCTACCGGCACCCCGACCATCTCCAGCGGCGCCTGTGGGGCGTCGCCGCCAACCTCGCCGTCCTCGCGGGCTGGATGTCGCACGACGTCGGCCTGGAACCCACGGCCCAGAAGTACTTCGTCATCGCCGCCCATGCCGCGAGAGAGGGCGGCGACCGGCCCCGCGCCGGGGAGGCGCTCTCCCGGGCGGCGCGCCAGATGGTGCACCTGGGCCGGCCCGACGACGCGCTCGACCTGATGAAACTCGCCCGGTCCGGTTCCGGCGAGGAGGTGCTGCCGCGCACCCGGGCCATGCTCTGCACCATCGAGGCCTGGGCCCAGGCGTCCATGGGCAAGGGTCAGGCCATGCGCCGCACCCTCGGCCTGGCGGAGGACCTCTTCGTCTCCGACCGGAGCGACGTGCCCTCGCCGAGCTGGATGCAGACCTTCAGGGAGGAGGACCTGTACGGCATGCAGGCCCTGGCGTACCGCACGCTGGCGGAGTTCGAGCCGGGCGCGGCCGTGCACGCCCAGCACTACGCGGAGAAGGCCCTGGCTCTCAGGGTCGACGGGCGGCAACGGTCGAAGATCTTCGACTTCCTGTCCATGGCCTCCGCCTGCTTCATCGCCGACGATCCCGAACAGGCCGACCGGTACGCACGGCTCGCGCTGGTGTCGATGGGCTCCAACTCCTCCCACCGCACCTGGGACCGGCTGCGTCAGATGTACCGGCTCACCGCCGAGTACTCCGGCTATCCGAAGATCAAGGAACTGCGGGAGGAGATCTGGCTGGCGCTGCCCAGGCAGAAGGGCAGGGGCGGCCACGGCGCACCCGCGTGACGCATCTCGCCAGGGGTCCGGCCGGGGTCAGGAAGTCACCCTGGCGATGAGCACACAGGCGTCGGCCGCGCGCTCCGCCTCGCCGAACTCCTCCACGACCGTCCGTACGCAGTCCTGCGCGGTGCGCGCCCGGGCGAACCGCGGAGCCAGGCCGAGGAGACGGTTCGCGGCCTGAGTTCCGCTGTGCCCGGGCACCAGCCCCTCTGTGTGCAGCAGTAACAGGTCGCCTGCTTCGAGGGTCTCTTCGGCCTGCTCGTAGGAGGCACCGGAGGTCGCCCCGAGCAGCACGCCGGCCGGCGCCCGCAGCCTGCGCCCCGTCCCGTCGCGGAACAGCAGCGGGGCGGGGTGTCCGGCCTGCGCCCACACCAGGGTGCGGGTCCCGGGCCGGTAGCGGCAGCAGACCGCGCTGCCGAGAGCGGGCTGCACGGTGGTGTCGAGCAACTGGTTGAGCCAGGACATCAGTTGACCCGGCTGGGTGCCGGCCATGGCCATTCCGCGGACGGCGCCCAGCAAGGTCGCCATGCCCGAGGTCACGGCGACTCCGTGGCCGGTGAGGTCGCCGACGCTGAGCAGGGTCTCGCCGTCGGCGAGCTCCAGCGCGTCGTACCAGTGGCCACCGATCAGGGCGCTCGTCGACGACGGCAGATAGCGGGCCGCGAGATCCAGGCTCTCGGGGCCCTGGTGCGGGAGCCGCAGGGAGCCGCGCCACGGCGGCAGCACGGCCTCCTGCAGCTCGACCGCGAGCCGGTGCTCGGTCTGCGCGCGGTGCCGGTCACGCTGTAACGAGTCACGGGTCTCGCTCACCGCCCGCTGGCTGCGGCGCAGTTCACTGACGTCCCGCAGCACCGCCCACATCGACGTGGTGCTTCCGTCGGTGTCGAGCACGGGCTCGCCCATCATGTGCACGGTCCGTACGTCGCCGTGCGGGCGTACGACGCGGAACTCTCCGTCGATGGGCTTGGCGTCGACGAGGCAGTCGGTGACCATCGCCGTCAGCTTCGGCCGGTCCTCGTCGAGCACCAGGGACGGCAGCTCGTCGAGGGTCAGCGGGGGAGCGGCGGGGTCGCGGCCCAGGATCTGGTAGAGCTCGCCGGACCAACTGGCCTCGTCCGTCAGGAGGTTCCACTCCGCGCTGCCGACCCGGCTCAGCAGCGAGCCGCGCCGGGGAGCGGACGGCGCGGCTCGCACGGCGGGCGGAGCCCCGGACGACGCGGGCACGGGCGGCGGGCCGTCCCGCAGCTGGGCCAGATGCCCGTCCAGGTCGTCGAGTTGGTGCAGCGCGAGGTCGCACAGCGCGCGCTGCCACCGGTCCTGCGGGTCCACCCCGTCCACCTGCGTGTCCCGCCGTACGGCGTCCACCTCGCCCTTGAGCCGTCGCGCCTGCGATATCAGCGCGTCGACCGAGCCGCGTCCTGGCGGCTGGGCGGGTGGGCGGTCCGCGGAGAGATGGGACGGCATGACGCACTCCGATGCGGGACGGTACGACCAAAGCGGGCGGAAGGACCGTTACGACTGTGGCACAGCCCGCGACGCGCTGTAAGGGATTTGGCAACACACGATACGGGGGTGCTTCTGGCATATGCCACGGTCTTCGTGGAGCGGTCGGCGCGCCCGCCTGGCATGCGGCGCCGGTGAGTCGCGTCGCAGGTCCGGCACGGGACTCGGCCGGGCGTCGGGCGGTCGGCGTGCGTTCAGTCGTGTGTTCGACGGCTCTGTGTTCCAAGGAGTCTGGCACAGCCCGATCGGGCTGTGCCAGAGGGCGTGAGCGGCGCAGGATGGCGGGGGGTCGGAGGGGTCGAGTGACTCAGGTCACATCAACTTCTTCCGGTTCGGCGTAATCCGAGTGGCCCTTCGAGGGTCGTAAAGAGGCAGCGGCACAACGGCCGACCTCTTACCGGCAGTGGAGACCGACCATGGACATCACCCTGGAGCAGCCCGCCCGCGCCCGACTGATCACCGCCCGGGACCGGGAGCTGCCCGTTCCCGCCCTGCTCCGCTACACGTCCGCGGACCCGCTGGCGGTGCACCTCGACTTCCCGTCCGAGGTCTCCCTGGACGGAGAGGAGGTCACCTGGACCTTCGCCCGCGTGCTGCTGGAGGAGGGACTGGACGGCCCGGCCGGCAGCGGTGACGTGCACATCTGGCCATGCGGCCGGACCCGCACGGCCCTGGAGTTCCACTCGCCGTACGGCCTGGCCCTGCTCCGCTTCGACACCCCCGCCCTGCGCCGCTTCCTGCTGCGGACGTACGCGGTGGTGGGCGCCGGGCAGGAGGACATCGCCGCGGTCGTCGAACGCGGCCTGGGCTCCCTCTTCGACGGGGTGTGACCGGGAGGGGAGGCGGGACGGGCCAGTCGTCCCTTCCCGGCTACGGCTCCGGGCGTGCGACGGGACCGACGGTCGTCCGGATGGACAGCCGGCAACGCGCGTATGCCGTTCGGCGCGGGGCGCGCGGGCGCGGCACGGTCGCCGCGGTGAGCCCCCGGCCGGG
>NZ_JBSFTY010000061.1:0-56758 GCF_053591515.1 Streptomyces sp. NPDC003011 | reverse complement strand
GCCCGCGCGCGCCGTCCGAGTTCCCGCCCGGCCCGCCCCGCCTGCCGCCTGGCCACGTACAGCGGGTAACTGCCCTCCAGCACCCGCAGTTCCGGCGCCACGGACAGGCCGGCCGGCTTGTGCCTGCGGAACATCTCGGCCGTACGGCGGAAGAACTCGGCCTTGGCGGACGGCGGCAGCCGGTCCGGCTTGGCGAGGATGTCCAGACAGTGCACGCCCATCTTGGCGTGCAGGACGCCGCGCCAGCCCGCGAGCTGGGGGCGGGAGTCGACGAACGCGAAGACCCGCTCGTACTGGTCGTGGATGTCGAAGTGCTTGCGGCTGGTGGTGGACAGGATGTTGCCCTGGCGGCGCTGCCGGTAGTTCAGGCAGATCCGGTCGAGGGTGGCGATCCGCGAGGCGCTCAGCAGGACCGGGAACGTCCAGGGCGTGTCCTCGTAGTAGCCGGGCGGGAAGGTGAAGCCCTCACGCTCGACGAAGTCGCGGCGGTAGACCTTGTTCCACACGACCATCAGCAGGTCCAGGACCTCCGGGCGGTCGGCGACCGTGAAGGTGCCCTCGGAGGCCTCGGCGAGCACGTGCGCGAGGACGTTGCGACGGGTGCCGCCCCACCAATAGGTGCGCGCGTAGTCGAAGACCAGCACGTCCGGGTCGGACGTCTCCGTCAGCCGGTCGGCCAGCGCGCGCAGCGCTCCTTGGGTGAGGGTGTCGTCACTGTCCAGGAAGAGGAGGAAGTCGCCGGTGGCGTGCGGCAGTCCGGCGTTGCGGGCGCGGCCGAGCCCGACGTTCTCGGGCAGGTGCAGCACCCGGACGCGCGCGTCGCGGGCCGCGTACTCGTCGAGGATCGCGCCGCAGCCGTCCGGCGAGCGGTCGTCCACGGCGATCACCTCGATGTCCGGGTAGGACTGCTGAAGGACCGAGTCGAGGCACTCGCGCAGAAAGCCCTGCACCTTGAAGACGGGCACGATGATGCTGAAGCGGGGCACTGCGGGGTCAGCTCCTTACGAGGGTGGCGGCGGCGGGGGCCGGGACGCGCTCCGCGAGCGGGAGCACGGGCGGGATCGCCTCCGGCGGCTCGCCGAGGAACACCCGGCGCACCACCCGCTCGGCGGCGCGGCCGTCGTCGAACTGGCAGAAACGCTCCCGGAAGCGGGCCCGCAGCGCGGCCGACCCGGCTCCCGCGTACGAGCCGTCGCGGAACACCCGCGCCAGCTCCTCGGGCGTGCGGGCCACCGGGCCGGGCGGGGCGGCCATGAGGTCGAAGTAGACGCCCCGGGTCTCCCGGTAGACCTCCCAGTCGTCGGCGTACACGACGAGGGGACGGTCCAGGTTGGCGTAGTCGAACATGATCGACGAGTAGTCGGTGACCAGCGCGTCGGCGGCCAGGCAGACGTCCTCGGAGGAGCGGTGCGCGGTCACGTCGATGACCCGGCCGGTGCTCTTCTTCCCGCCCCGGTCGTAGAAGTAGTGGGCGCGCAGGAGCACCACCACGTCCTCGCCGGCCTGTTCGCAGAAGGCCTCCAGGTCCAGGCCCGGCGCGAAGCCGGTGTGGTGGTCGCGGTGGGTGGGCGCGTACAGGACGGCCGTCGCGCCCTCCGGGACGCCCAGCTCCTCGCGGATCCGGGCCACGTCGCCCGCGGTCGCCGTGTAGTACACGTCGTTGCGCGGATAGCCGTACTCCAGGTGCTCGTACGCGCCCGGGAAGGCGCGCTCCCACACTTGCGTGGAGTGGCGGTTGGCGGAGAGGTTGTAGTCCCAGCGGTCCACGCGGCCCAGCAGCCTGGTGAAGCTGCCGGTCGCGGCGGCCACCACCGGATACGTCGACTGGTCGACGCCCATCTTCTTGAGCGGGGTGCCGTGCTGGGTCTGGAGGTGCACGCTGCCGGGACGCTTGACCACGCCCTCCGCGAAGTTGGCGTTGTTGACCAGGTACGTGGCGCGGGCCAGCACCTCCCAGTACCGGTGGCTGCCGATGACGGCGTACTCGATCCCCTCCGGCAGGGTGTGCGCCTGGTCGGCCTCGACCAGGAACACCGGGCGGATGTGCGGGGCGAGTTCACGGGCCTTGGCGTGGATCGCGGCCGGATTGCAGGCGTAACCGCGGCCCCAGTAGGCGCAGTACACGGCGAGACGGGGGTCGAGGGGGCGGCGCAGATGGTGCTGGTACAGCAGGCGGGTGCGGAGCATGCGCGGGCGCGGGAGGGCCTGGACCGCCTTCACCGCCCGCTGGTTGGTGCCGCGCAGGGCCCGGAAGGCGGCGTACGCCCCGGTCGCCAGCAGCCGGTGCTGCACGCCCAGGCTGCCGCCCGGCGCCCGGAACCCGGCGGGGCGGTGCCGCCGGTAGAGCGCGCTCGCCCGGCGGAAGTAGGCGCGGCGCCGCGCGGGCAGGCGGCGCGGCTGGGCGGCCGTCTTCAGCACGACGGCGAAGAGCTGCTCGAACAGCTGGTGCAGCCGCTGTCCGGCCAGACCCTGCCCGGCCGCCCGCGTGAGCACCAGCTCGGCCTGGTCCAGCAGGTCGAAGTGGTGCTCGCCGGGCAGCGCGAGGCGGCTGCCCTGCCGGCGCACCAGATGCCGGACGACGACCGTGCGCAGCACCGCCACCCGCTCGGCGGCCAGGGTGCTCAGAGCGCCGAATCCCACGTCGGTGAAGTGGCCGTCGGGGAAGGCGAGCCGGTGTCCGGTGACGAAGGCGCGCCGGTGGGCCGCGCTCCACGCCGGGAGCTGGACACCGGTCAGCCGCGGGGCCTCGTCGGGGGAGAAGGCCGCCCGGGGGGTCCCCGCCAGGACCGGCGCCGCCGGGTTGGCCGGCTCGCCCTCCCACCACGGCATCCGCTCGTGCTCGAAATACAGCACGTCCACGTCACCGGTCTGCGCGAGCCGTGCGTCCAGCGCCGCCAGCGCGCCCGGCACGAGGACGTCGTCACCGTCGAGGAACAGCAGATACGCGCCGGTCGCCGCCCGCGTCCCGGTGTTGCGGGCCCCCGCGAGGCCCGCCGACGGCGGTGAGTGCACCGGGGCCACCCGGGAGTCCCGGCGGGTGTACCCGGCGACGACGTCCGACGCGGGGGAGCCGGGCGCGTCACAGACCGGGATCAGCTCGAAGTCGCCGAAGGACTGGGCGAGGACCGAGTCCAGCGCCTGGGACAGGCGGCCCACGACCCCATGGGACGGGACGATGATGCTGAAGCGGGGCATTCTGCTCTTTCTGTCGGGTTTCCCGGAGTGGTCACGGTTCGCTCCCCGGTGCGCCGGGGAGCCGGGCGGCTCACCCGCCGCGGCGGCCCGGCCGGCCCGTCGGACGCCAGGTGTTCGGCCGGGTCGGAGTGGGCCGCGAGGGGCTGGAGGGCATACGGACTCCCCGGGAGGTGGGAACGGTGTTCAGACGCGGTCGGCGACGGTCGGGGGACCGGCCGGCTGCGGCACGGTGGCGAGCGGGGAGCGCGCGAAGGCCGCGGCGGCCGACGGCACCGGCCGGCGCGCGGCGAGCGGGACGACCGGCGGCAGCTCCGTCTCCCCGAGCACCACCTGCCGCACGACCCGCTCGGCGGCGCGTCCGTCGTCGTACGGGCAGAAACGCTCGCGGAACGCCGCGCGCAGCTGGGCGGAGCGTGAGCCGCGCCAGTGGCCGGTGGCGAAGATGTCGATCAGCTCGTCCTCGCTGCGAGCGACCGCGCCCGGCGGGAAGGACCGCAGGTCGAAGTAGGTGCCGCGGGCCGCCTCGTACGCCTGCGGGTCGTCGGCGTGGATCACGATCGGCCGGTCCAGGCCGGCGTAGTCGAACATGATCGACGAGTAGTCGGTGACCAGGGCGTCCGAGGCGAGGCACAGCTGCTCGACGCTCGGATGGCCGGTGACGTCGACCACCCGGGCCGATCCGTGGCCCTGCTGGGTCAGGGGGCCGCCGTGGACGGGGTGGGCGCGGGCCAGGACGGTGAAGCGGGGGCCGAGGCGGCGCACCACGCGGTCCAGGTCCAGGGACGGGCACTGGGTGCGGCGGTAGTCCCGGTGGGTGGGCGCGTACAGGATCGCGACCGTGCCCTCGGGGATGCCGAGGCACGCGCGCAGCCGGGCCACGTCCGCCGGGGTCGCCTGCTGGAAGACGTCGTTGCGGGGCTGGCCGTGGACGAGCGTGGTGTAGCCGCCGGGGAGGACGCGCTCCCAGGTGAGGGTGGAGTGGCGGTTGGCCGACAGGACGTAGTCCCACTGGTCGACGCCGCGCAGGAGCGCGGCGAAGTCCGTGCCGCGCGCGGCCGCCGGGCGCTCCTGGAGGTCGAGGCCCATGTGCTTGAGCGGAGTGCCCTGCTGGGTCTGGACCAAAACCTGGCCGGGGCGCTTGACCAGGTGCGGGTCGAAGTCGGTGTTGCTCACCAGGTACGTGGAACGGGCGAGCGCCGTCCAGTAGGCGGCCGAGCCGGGGGTGACCCGGCGGGTGGCGGTCGGGATGGTGTGGTGGTGCTCGGGGCGGGCGATCCACGCCGTGCGGATGTGCGGGGCGTGGGTGCGGAACGCGGTCTCCAGCGCGCCCGGGTTGCAGCCGTGACCGCGGCCCCCGGACGCGGCGAAGACGGCGCGGTCGGCGCGCAGGGGAAGGAGCCGCTGCACGCGGTAGTGCAGCCGCAGCGCGGCGGTCCGGCCCGCCCCGAGCAGGCGGACGAGGACCTTGACGCCACGGCGGCGCACGGCCGTGGTCAGCCGCAGCGCGCGGTACGTGCGGTGCAGGCCCAGCCGGACGAGGGCGTGCCGCAGGCGGGCCCGGACGGGGACGGGGTGGCCGGGGGCACGGTAGCGGCGGCAGTGCGCGCGGGCGGCGCGCAGGAACTCGGCCCGGCACTGTCGCGGCAGCCGCTCGCGGCGGGCGAACACCGTCACCAGGTGGTCGACCATCCGGCGGAACAGCACCGGCCGCCAGCGCGCCAGTTCGGGGTGGCGCTCGACGTACGCGAAGACCCGGTCGTACTGCTCGAAGACGTCGAAGTGGCGGCGGCTGGTGGTGCCGAGGATGCTGCCCCGCCGGCGCTGCCGGTAGTGCACGCACACCCGGTCGAGGGTCGCGAGGGACTCCGCCGTCATCAGGACCGGGTACGTCCACGGCGTGTCCTCGTAGAAGCCGGGCGGAAACGCGAAGCCCGCGCGCTCGACGAACTCCCGCCGGTACGCCTTGTTCCAGGCCACCATCAGCACGTGCAGCAGCCCCGGCCGGTCCTCCAGCCGGAACGGCGCCGGGCCCCGCTCGGTGAGCTGGACGGCCGCCTGGTTGCGGACGGTGCGGCCCGACCAGTAGGCGCGCGCGTAGTCGTAGACCAGGACGTCCGGCTCGTCCGTCTCCTTCAGCCGGTCGGCGATCGCCCGCAGCGCGTCGGGGGTGAGGGTGTCGTCACCGTCCAGGAAGACCAGGTAGTCGCCGCTCGCCTCGCGCATCCCCGCGTTGCGGGCACCGCCCAGGCCCTGGTTCTCCGGCAGGTGCACCGGCCGCACGCGCGGATCGCGGGCCGCGAACTCGTCGATGATCGCGCCGCAGGCGTCCGGCGAGCGGTCGTCGACCGCGATCAGCTCCAGATCCGGATACGACTGGGACAGCACCGATTCCAGGCACTCGTGCAGATACGCCTGGACCTGGTACGCGGGGACGATGACACTGAACCGGGGCACGGGACATCCATGGGTCGGCGCGGGAGTTCTGCCCGGGAACGGCCAATGGAGTGACTTGGTTACGGTCGGTGTGGCATACGGGGGACACCGCGCGAACGCCAGGGGGCGGACCGCTGCCGGCCCGCCCCCTGTGAATCTCCTTGCCGTACGGGTTACTTGACCGCGCCCGCCATCACACCGGAGACGAACTGCCGCTGGAACGCGAAGAACACGGCCAGCGGGATCACCATCGAGATGAACGCGCCGGGCGCCAGGACGTCGATGTTGTTGCCGAACTGGCGTACCTGTGTCTGCAGGGCGACCGTGATCGGCTGGCTGTCGGCGTTGGAGAACACCAGCGCGATCAGCATGTCGTTCCACACCCACAGGAACTGGAAGATGCCCAGGCTCGCGATCGCGGGCCCGCCGAGCGGCATCACGACCCGTGCGAACAGGCGCAGTTCACCGGCGCCGTCGAGCCGGGCCGCCTCCAGCAGCTCCTTGGGGATCTCCGCGAAGAAGTTCCGCAGCAGGAACACCGCGAAGGGCAGACCGAAGCCCGTGTGGAACAGGACCACGCCGAAGATCGAGCCGAACAGGCCGAGCTTGCCGAACAGTTCGGCGATCGGGATGAGCGCCACCTGCACCGGCACGACCAGCAGGCCGACCACGCCCAGGAACCACCAGTCGCGGCCCGGGAACTCCATCCACGCGAACGCGTAGCCCGCGAGCGCGCCGATGACGACGACCAGGAGGGTCGCCGGCACCGTGATCAGCGCGGTGTTGACCAGCGAGTTGGTGATGTCGCTGTTCTGCAGGAGCTTGTCGTAGCTCTCGAAGGTGAGTTGGGACGGCTCGCTGAAGACGTCCCACCAGCCGCTGACCGTCATCTCCTTCGGGGGCCGCAGCGAGGACAGCAGCAGTCCGAACGTCGGGACCAGCCAGAACAGGCCGACGACGATGAGGAAGAACTGCACCAGACCGCCGCTGACGCGCTCCGCGAGGCGTGCGCCGAGGGACCGCTTCGGCTTCACGCTCTCGGCCGGCGCCGCCTTGGTGGGCCGGTCGGCCTGTGTGGTCATCGCCGCACCTCCCGCTTGAGCCTGCGGATGTTGAACCACATCACCGGGATGACCAGCAGCAGCAGGAACACCGAGATGGCGCTCGCGACGCCCGGCTGGTCCTCGGAGAAGCCCTTGCGGTACAGCTCCAGCGCGAGGACGTTCGCGTCGTCCTGCGAGGAGCCCGGGGCGATGATGAAGACCAGGTCGAAGATCTTCAGAACGTTGATCATCAGGGTGACGGCGACGACCGCGAGGACCGGCGCGAGGAGGGGGACCGTGACCCTCCGGAACACCTGCCACTCGTTGGCACCGTCGACGCGGGCCGCTTCCAGGAGTTCCCGGGGCATCCCGGCCAGCCCGGCCGCGATCAGCACCATCGCGAACCCCGCCCACATCCAGATGTACGACCCGATGATCGCGGGGGTGACGAGGGACGGGCCGAGCCAGTCCAGGCCGTTGTAGGGCTCCTTGAAGTTGCTCGCGGGCAGCCGGAGCTGGGCTCCGTCGGCCTTGTCCGACAGGGTGAAGGTGCCGTCGGCGGCGGCCTTCGTGGACTCCACGACCTTGCCGTCCCTGACCGCCTCGATCCTCATGCCGGGGTAGCCGAGCTCGGACGCGTCGGGTGCGCCGAGCGTGCCGACGCCCTTGCCGCGGGTGAAGTCCTGCCAGGTCGTCCCGGTGATCTTCCCCGGGTCGGCCCGCGGCGCGGCGGCCGGTTCCGCGTCGCCGGGCATCTGGTCCGGGGCGACGCCCACCAGGGGCAGGGTCACGGTGTCGCCGGCGCGGACGGGCTCCCTGGTGATGAAGCTCCCTCCTTGCGCCGTGAGCGGCGAGTCCCGGCCTGGGTGCGCCTTCGGGAACGCGGACGCCTCGGCGAAGGTGTCGTGGACGCCCACCCACACCGCGTTGGCGACGCCCTTGTCCGGGTCCTGGTCGTAGACCAGGCGGAAGATGATCCCCGCCGCCAGCATCGAGATCGCCATCGGCATGAAGACGACCAGCTTGAACGCCGTGCCCCAGCGCACCCGTTCGGTCAGCACCGCGAAGATCAGTCCGAGCGCGGTGGCGACCGTGGGGGCGAAGACCACCCAGATGATGTTGTTCTTGAGCGCGGTGCGGATGCCGTCGTCGGTGAACAGGGCCTCGTAGTTGTCGAATCCGGCGAAGCCGTCACCGGACTGGTCGTAGAAACTGCGGACGACCGAGTACCCGATCGGGTAGACCACGAGCGCGCCCAGCAGCACGAGAGCGGGCAGCAGGAACAGCGCTGCCACGGTCTTGCGGGTACTGGTCACGCTCTTGCGCGACTTGGGGGCGACGGGGCCCGGAGGGGCCCCTGCCGCCGCGGTGGACGCCATCGCGTCAGCCCCCGTAGGCGGCCGCCGCGTCGGCCTCCAGCTTCGCCTGGGTGCCCGCGATGTCCTTCGGGTTCTTCAGGAAGTCCTGCAGGGCCTTCCACTCGCCCTTGCCGGGCGTGCCGCCGAAGGCCTGCGGGGCCTGGTCGGACATGTCGAAGCGGAAGTCGTCACCGGCCGCGATGAGCGCCTTGGCCATCTTCTGCTGCACCGCGTTCGGGTACGCCGAGTCCGGCACGTTCTTGTTCGGCGAGAGGTAGCCGCCGAGCTTCGCCTGGATGGTCGCCGCGTCCGGGGAGGCCAGGAAGGTGACCAGGGCCTGCGCCGCCTCGGAGTCCTTGAGGATCACCGCCGCGTCACCGCCGGAGACCACGGGCGCCTTGTCGCCCACGGCCGGGAACGGGAACACCTTCGCGTCCGTGCCGACCTTCGCACCGGCCTGGACGATGTTGACCTGCGCGAAGTCGCCCTCGTAGACCATCCCCGCCTTGGGCTGGTCACCACCGGTGAAGGTCTGCGTCACCGAGGCCGGGAAGTCCGTCTGCAGCGCGCCGGTCGCACCGCCCGCGACATAGTCCTTCTTGCCCCAGACCTCGGCCAGCGTGGCCAGCGCGTCCTTCACGGACGGGTCGGTCCACTTGATCTCGTGCTGGGCCAGCTGGTCGTACTTCTCCGGTCCGGCCTGGGAGAGATAGATGTTCTCGAACCAGTCCGTCAGGGTCCAGCCCTCGGCGCCGCCGACGGAGAAGGGGGTGACCCCGGAGTCGTAGACCGTCTGCGCGGTGGTGAGCAGCTCGTCCCAGGTCTTGGGTTCGGTGGCCCCCGCGTTCTCGAAGACCTGGGCGTTGTACCAGATCAGAGACTTGTTGGCGGCCTTGTAGTAGACGCCGTACTGCTTGCCGTCCACCGTGCCGATGTCCTGCCAGCCCTGCGAGTAGTTCTTGGCCAGCTCCGCCTGGGCCTCGGTGCCGAGCGGCTTGGCCCACTTCTTGTCGACGGCCTGCTTGATGGCCCCGGGCTGCGGGAGCATCGCCACGTCCGGCGGCTGACCGCCCGCGATCTTCGACCCGAGGAAGTTGACGATCGGGTCCTGCGCGGGCACGAAGGTCACCTTGGCGCCCGTGCGCTTCTCGAACTCCGCCAACACCTTCTTGAAGTTGGCCTGTTCGGCGCCCGACCAGACGGCGGCGACCTCCAGGCTCTTGCCGTTCAGTTTCGGCAGGGTGACGGTGGAGGCGGTCTCCGTGCCGCCCGTCGCGCCGCTGTCGCTGCCCTTTTCGTCATCGCCTCCGCAGCTTGTGAGCGCGAGCGCGAGGGTTCCCGCGACGACGGCGGCCGCCGTTTTCGCGGCCCTGGTCCGGTGTGTCCGGATGATGTTGCTCCTGCTGTGCATCACTGCCCCGTTCTTGGTGCCTCGTCGAACGTTCGAGCGCTGTCCCGTGCGCTCTGGTCTACGCCCGGTGGGTTGGGGGCGGCAAGAGCGCGTCCGCTGTCAAGTGGGTGATCGTGATCCCCCTGTGACCAGGTACCCCGCGGCGGTGGCGCCCTCGCCGGGAGCCCGCTGCCCCCGGACCCCTGCTATCGGCCCCTGCGGCCTCGTCCTCAAGCACCGGACGGGCCGGGAGATGCCGGACATGGGCCGAAAGGGTGGCGGTCTCTACAGGAGTGACGGCACCTCGGTGGCCGCGACTTCGCGGGCCGCCCGCTCCAACGCGCTGGCCAGCAGGGCCAGGTCCGTGGGGCCGTTGCCCAGTTCGCGTACGGGGCGGCGGGCCGGGGGATCGCCCATGCGTTCCCACTCCAGGGGGACCACCGTCGGGCGCAGGGTCGCCGTACGGGGGATGCGGCCGGTGACCCGGCCGCCCTGGAAGACGGTGGTCCGGCCGTCCGCCCAGGTCAGGCGGCCACGCCCCGGCGCCGGTTCGTCCGGGCCGGGGGCCGGGGCGTCGAGGGTGACGCGCAGGGTGGCCCGTCTCGCCGGTTCCGACTGGGCCGTGCGGCCGCCGACACCGGCCGCGGCCACCAGGTGCACGCCGAGCCGCTCGCCCTCCCGGGCCACGGCCTCCAGCGCGCGTATCACCGAGCCGGCCGCGGGCCTGCCCGGTGAGCCCAGCGCCGGGGAGACCAGCAGGTCCAGGTCGTCGACCACGACCACGAGCCGGGGCAGCGGCGGGGCCGCCTCCGGGCGACGGCGGGCCGCCGCGGGACGCAGGCGCAGGGTGGAGCTGGGCGGACTGTCCAGGTCGCCGTCGAGGGGGGCGCCGGTCTCGGCGTTCGTCCCGGTGCCCGCCCTGGCCCCCGACCCGTTCGCGGACGCGCCGCGGGCCGTCGGGGTGCGCTGGGCGACCAGCCGGCCCGACACCTCGCGGCCGGTGTGCCACTCGGTGAACTCCAACCGCCCCAGCAACTCCGCGCGCCGCTTCAGCTCGGCGCTCAGGGACTGCGCGAACTCGCGCATCCGCACCGGGTCGTTGGCGGTGAGATGGGTGGTGACATGCGGTACGTCCGTACAGACCCGCAGGCCTTCGCCGTGCCCGCCGCTGTCCGTGCCCACGCTGTCCCGGCCGTCGATCAGGACCACGCTCAGCCGGTCGGGGCGCTCGGCGGCGGCGAGGGAGGCCACCACGGCCCGCAGCAGCTCCGTACGCCCGCTGCCCGGTGGTCCCTCGATCAGCAGGTGCGGGCCCTCGGCCGCCAGGTCCGCGCAGACCGGGCCGCGCGGTCCGGCGCCGAGCACCGCCCAGGCCCGTCCGCCCAGCGCCTCCGTGTCGTCGGCGGCGTCCGCCCAACGCGCCATCAGGGACGCCGGGGTGGCCCGGGCCAGCCCCAGCTCGTCCAGCAGACGGGCCGCCTGGGGCAGCGGGGCGGACACCCGCGGGTGCCGCTCACCGGCGGCGCCCTCCGCGCGCAACGGCGCCAGCGCCCGCGCGAAGCGCTCCGCCCAGGCGAGTGAGACGGCGTCCACCGCGGCGACGGTGCCGTGTCCGACGGGGCCGTGTCCTGGGGAGTTGGTGCCGGACGGGGGGTTGGTGCCGGACGGGGGGTTGGTGCCGGACGGGGGGTGGGTGCCGGACGGGGGGTGGGTGCCGGACGGGTTCGCCGTCGTTCCGGTACGGGAAGCGACCGGGCCGGTCCCGGACGGGTCCGCGCCGGTGCCGGACGGCTCCGGGCCGGTGCGGGCCACGCGCAGCAGCCGCAGGGCCGTCGCCACGTCCCCGCTGAGCAGGGCGACGGCACCGCAGTCCCGGAAGACCGGGGCCGCCGCGCAGGCCGCCTCGTACGTCTCCGTCACCGGAGACGCGGGCGAGGCGGGCGCCGTCTCGGCGAGGCTCACGACGTGTATTCCGGCCTGCGGGCCCTCCAGCGCCAGCCGCGCCACCGCCTCCCGCACGGCGGCGCCGCCGGGGTCGCCGTCCACGACGACCACGGTGTACGGGCCCGCGAAGCCGTCCCCGCCGGGCCCGGTCCCGTCCGGGGTGTCGTCGCCCCTGGCCCAGGACGGGCGCCGGTCCGCACCCCGGGCCGGCTGTCGCGCGTCGGCCGCGGACCTCGCTGCCGGTCGCGCCTGAGCCAGGTGGTCCTCCAAGCGGCGCAGGAGTTCGCCGGTGCGGGCCGTGGCCTGCTCGCGGTCGTAGGCGAGCAGGAGGCGGCAGTCCTGGCCGTGTCCCGGGCGCACATGGGGGAGCCAGCCCAGCCAGGCCCACTCGGCGGTGCGCTCCCGCACGGGACGGGAACGGTCCGTGCTGATCAGGACGATCTCCAGGAGGTCGGGGGAGTGCAGCGCGGCGAGCTGGGCGACGACCGCGCGGGCCAGCCCGGCGAGCCGCGCGCGCGGACCCGCCAGCCCCAGCGCCCCGGCCTCGCGCAGATCGGCGGTCACCGGCACCGCGGCCAGCAGACCCGAGCCGTCGGGCGCCGCCCGGTCGGCCGTGCCCAGCCGCACGGTGAGCGCCTCCGGATGGCCCGGGCCGCGCTCCCACAGACGCGGTCCGGGGCCCAGCGCGGTCAGCAGCAGGGCCGCCGGGTCCGGCCAGGTGTCCGGGGCCTGGGACGGCGGGGCGAAGGGCGCGGACCGTGCCGCGGCGACGGCGATGTCCTCGGGTCCGTCGTACGTCTCGCGTCCGGCCGCGTCGGGTCCGCCGCGGCCACCGGTCAGCCGGCGCGCCCACGCCGAGATCCCCCCGCGCTTGCGGACGCCCTGCGGGACGTCGGTGCCGCGGAGAGGGGTTCCTTTGCGGCGGTCGGTTCCGGAGGCGGCCACGGCGTCCGTGGCGTGGTCCGGCGCGGCGTGCCCGGCGTCCTGGCCGTGTCCGGGGCGTTGGTCGCCTCCCTGGCCGTGTCCGGGGCCCTGGCCGTGTTCCGGGCCGTCGCCCGCCCGGGTGGTGCGCGGGGCCGCTTCGGACGGGCCGCCGCGGACGCGTCCGCCGTCTCCGGTGACCGCGCTCGGCGCGCCGGCCGTCCCGGACGGTCGTCCCCCCGGTGTCCGGCCACCGTCGACGGCCGCCGCGCCGGAGAGGCCGCCGGGCGTGACCGCCCCGGAGCGGCCTTCGCGTGTCCGCCCGAGGTCTGCGGTCGCCGGGCCGAAGGCACCGCCGGTCCCGCCCGCCCCGGACCGCCCGCCGTGGGTGGCCCCGCCGGCGCCGGAGGGCGCGCCCGAGCCGTCCCGGGGGACGGCGCTCGTCCGGCCGTACGGCCGCGCTCCCCGGGTCTCGACGGGCGGCGCTCCGCCCTGGCCCGGTACCACCACCGGTGGTTCGGCGGGGCCGTGGCTTTGGGTGCCCGGGGTGCCCGGGATGCCCGGGGTGCCGGTCGAGGCGCCCCACCCCGCCGAGCCGTACCCGTGACCGGTCCGGCCGGCGGGGCCGGAAGGAGCCGGGGCAGAGGAGGCGCCGTCGGCCGCAGCCGGCCCCTCCTGCGTGCCGCCGGTCGGCACGCGCACGTGGCCCTCGCCGTCCGGGGCCGTCCGGACGCGGGCGCCCGGTCCGCCGGCCGGAGCCAGCCGCAGCGCCGACTCGCCGAGCCGCAGGAACGCGCCCGGGACGAAGCGGACCGGGCGGGCGCCCACCCGGACGCCGTCCAGCATGGTGCCGTTCGTGGAATCGAGGTCGGCGACCGAGACGTGGCCGTCGGCGGCGACCGTCACCGCGCAGTGCAGCCGGGACACGTCCGGGTCGTCGAGCGGGACGTCGGCGTCGGCGGAGCGGCCGATGTGGATCTGGCCGCCGTGCAGCAGGTGGACCCCGCCCGCGTCCGGGCCGGCGATCACATGGAGCTGGGTCGGGGCGTCGTCCAGCTCGGGGTGCGCCTCCGGTTCGCCGGGGGTGCCCAGGAACAGCACGGCGCCGTCGATCAGCGGGGGCTCGCCCAGGGTGCAGCGCTGCGCGTCGAGCCGCTCCCCGCCGGCGTACAGCACGACCGGGCCGCCGCCGCGCTCGGTGTCGCCCGCGCGCGACGTCGCCCCGTCCCCGGAGACCGCCGAGGCGAGCGCCGACGCCACCGCGGCCAGGGCGGTACCCGCGGGCGCCGTGACCAGCACGTCGCAGCTCGCGGCGCGAACCCGCGGCTGGGCGGGCCCCAGCGGGTCTACGACGGTCAGCCGGATCTGCATCGCCGTCAGCGGTCCCTTCTGCGCGGGCACCCGTGAACGAGGACGAAGCCGCCCCGCGGTCCCCCACGCGGACTTCCCCCACCGCCACGAGCACGTCGGCCAGTACTGGAGGCATCCTCGCACCTGCCACTGACAACACGCCCGCTGCCCGGCGTCACATGATCTTGATTGGTCGGCTCTGCCCGCAAAAGTGCCTGACCGGTGCCCCAGCGGTGACCGCTTGGGACCGGTCACGTCCGGGTCCGGCAACCAGCCGACCGAGCAAAGCGTCTTTCCTTCGAACAAGTACGGCAAGCGGAACGTAAGACGCACAGAAAGACGACAAGCTGCCGTCGAGCCGGCGGCACTACAGTAGGTCGGAACACAGGCAAGCAGCAGGGAGCGCATGACGTGCGGCCGGTAGGCAGCAAGTACTTCCTCGAAGAGCCGCTGGGACGCGGCGCCACGGGGACCGTCTGGCGAGCCCGCCAGCGCGAAACCGCGGGTCATGAGGCTGCTGTGCAGGGCCGGCCCGGGGAGACCGTCGCGATCAAGGTCCTCAAGGAGGAGCTCGCGAGCGATCCCGACATCGTGATGCGGTTCCTGCGGGAGCGCTCCGTCCTGCTCCGGCTGACCCACCCGAACATCGTGCGGGTGCGTGACCTGGTGGTCGAGGGCGATCTGCTCGCCCTGGTGATGGACCTCGTCGAAGGCCCCGACCTGCACCGTTACCTGCGCGAGAACGGCCCCTTCACACCCGTCGGCGCGGCCCTGGTCACCGCCCAGATCGCCGACGCGCTCGCCGCCAGCCACGCCGACGGCGTCGTCCACCGGGACCTGAAACCGGCCAACGTCCTGCTCAAGCAGTACGGCGACCAGATGCATCCGCTGCTGACCGACTTCGGCATCGCCCGACTGGCCGATTCGCCCGGACTGACTCGCACGCACGAGTTCGTCGGCACCCCCGCGTATGTCGCGCCCGAGTCCGCCGAGGGCCGCCCGCAGACCTCCGCCGTCGACATCTACGGCGCCGGCATCCTGCTGTACGAGCTGGTCACCGGCCGTCCGCCGTTCTCCGGCGGCTCCGCCCTCGAAGTCCTGCACCAGCACCTCAGCGCCGAACCGCGCCGCCCGTCCACGGTCCCCGACCCGCTGTGGACGGTCATCGAACGCTGCCTGCGCAAGAACCCGGACGAGCGGCCCAGCGCCGAGAACCTCGCCCGCGGCCTGCGGACCGTCGCCGACGGCATCGGCGTGCACGCGAACTCCGCGCAGATCGCCGCGGCCGAGGGCGTCGGCGCGCTGCTGGCGCCCGACCCGGCTCCGGCGGCCGTCCCGGGCATGCCCGGCGCCGCCGACCCGACGCAGGTGCTGCCGCACGGCGCGGGCGCCTACGACCCGAACGGCGCCACCAGCGTCCTGCCGCACACCTCCGGCCCCGGCGGCCCGGCGGGCGCCGCCGACCCCACCGCTGTCCTCCCGAACCGGGGCGCGGCCGACCCGACGGCCGTCATGCCGCCGGTGCCGCCCGGACAGCCGGGACAGCCGGGACAGCCGGGTCAGCAGCCCGGACAGTCCGGTGGGCCCGAGGATCCGCACCCCTGGCAGAACCAGCTGCGCGCCGCCCGCGACCGCAACGAGCAGACGCAGGTGCAGTACCTCGACCCGAACGAGGACCCGCTGCGCCGCCGCCCCCAGCGGCAGGTCGCCCGCCCGCAGCAGCGCCCGCAACAACGCCCGCAGCAGCGCCCGCAGCAGTCCGGCTACGGGCAGCCGCAGCAGGGTGGTTACGGCTACCCCCAGCAGCATCAGCCGCAGCAGCAGCCCCGGCAGCAGCCGCAGCCGCAGCGGTACTCGCCGCCGCCCGTTCCGCAGGAACCGCGGCGGCCCGCGCGCGAGCCCCGCCAGCGCAGCGCCAACCGGATGAGGATCCCGGGCCTGGGCTGCCTCAAGGGCTGCCTGTTCACGCTCGTCATCCTGTTCGTCGCCAGCTGGCTGGTCTGGGAGCTGAGCCCGCTCCAGGACTGGATCGGCACGGGCAAGGGCTACTGGGAACAGCTCAGCGACTGGTTCGGCACCGTGACCGGATTCATCGAGGACCTGGGCGGGAGCTCCTCCTCCGGGCAGTAGCGGCCTCCCTCGCGACGGCGAGGTTGGGGATTTGTCGACACCTGGCGGGTGATTTCCGTCTCCGCGGTGAAGGTTGGCTCTTCCGGCGCGTAGTTTTGTCGGCAACACGCGTCTGTAGGAGCAGCCTTGGCACGGAAGATCGGCAGCCGGTACACCGCTCACCAGATCCTGGGGCGGGGCAGTGCCGGCACGGTGTGGCTGGGCGAGGGACCCGACGGGCCCGTCGCTGTCAAGCTGCTGCGCGAGGACCTCGCGTCGGACCAGGAGCTCGTCGGACGCTTCGTGCAGGAGCGCACGGCGCTGCTCGGCCTGGAGCACCCGAACGTGGTCTCCGTACGCGACCTGGTGGTCGACGGCAACGACCTCGCGCTGGTCATGGACCTGGTCCGGGGCACGGACCTGCGGACCCGGCTCGACCGGGACAAGCGGCTCTCCCCGGAGGCGGCGGCCGCCATCGTGGCGGACGTGGCGGACGGGCTGGCCGCGGCGCACGCGGCCGGGGTCGTGCACCGCGACGTCAAGCCGGAGAACGTCCTGCTGGACATGCAGGGCCCGCTCGGTCCGGGCGGCTCCCACCCGGCCCTGCTGACCGACTTCGGGGTGGCGAAGCTGATCGACTCGCCGAGGCGGACGCGCGCGACGAAGATCATCGGTACGCCGGACTATCTGGCGCCGGAGATCGTCGAGGGCCTGCCGCCGCGGGCCTCGGTGGACATCTACGCCCTCGCGACCGTCCTGTACGAGCTGCTGGCGGGCTTCACGCCGTTCGGCGGGGGGCATCCCGGCGCGGTGCTGCGCCGCCACGTCACGGAGACGGTCGTCCCGCTTCCCGGCATCCCGGACGAGCTGTGGCAGCTGCTCGTGCAGTGCCTGGCCAAGGCGCCGGCCTCCCGGCTGCGCGCCTCCGAGCTGGGGGCGCGGCTGCGGGAGCTGCTGCCGATGCTGGCCGGGATGCCGCCGCTGGACGTCGACGAGCCGGACACGGAGTCGGCGCAGGACGAGCGGGAGGAACCGCCGCAGGAGCCGGCGCCCTCGGCGCGGGTACGGCGGGGAGCGGTGCCGCTGGTGCCGGGCGCGAAGCCGGCCGACTCCAACCGGGACACGCACACGTCGATGCGGGTGCCGGGGCCGGACGAGCTGGCGGGGGGTGCGCGGGGGACCGCACGGGCACCCCGGGCGTCCGGCGCACCCCGGCCGGGATCGGCCCGGCACCGGGCGGCCACGCGGCGGCGGCGTGTGGTGCTGGGGGTGGCGGCGGTGGTCCTGGTGGCCGCGGCGGGGGTCGGCACGTGGGTGGCGACCTCGGGAGACGACGCCGGCGCCACCCCCCAGGACCAGAACAACTCGTCCCCGGCGACCCCCTGACCCCGCCAAGGGGCTCCGCCCCTGACCCCGCCAGGGGGCTCCGCCCCCTGGACCCCCGGCCTATGCCCACCCACCACCCGACTCGGTCGGTCATGAAGTGACCCGCTGCGGGGCTGGCTCGGGCGGTCGGGAAGTGACTGGTCGCGGAGCTGGCTGGCTCGGTCGGTCGGGAAGTGACTGGTCGCGGGGCTGGCTGGCTCGGTCGGTCGGGGAGTGACCGGTCGTGAGGGCTGGCTCGGGTGGATGGTGAGTGATCGGTCGTGGGGGGCTGGCTCGGGTGGTCGGGGGAACGGAGCCGTCGTGGCCCTTCCCGGTCGGCCGTGGGAGCTGGAGCGGAGCTCCCGGGAGGGCGGGTGGGCCGTGGTCGTCGGAGTTGCCGCTTGGCGGAGCCGTTAGGCTGGAGGCGTGGCAGTCGTCGATGTATCCGAAGAGCTCAAGTCCCTCTCCTCGACCATGGAGTCGATCGAGGCCGTTCTGGACCTCGACAAGCTGAGGGCAGACATCGCCGTGCTCGAGGAGCAGGCGGCCGCGCCGTCCCTGTGGGACAACCCGGACGAGGCGCAGAAGATCACCAGCAAGCTCTCCCACCTCCAGGCCGAGGTCAGGAAGGCGGAGTCGCTGCGCGGGCGGATCGACGATCTCTCCGTGCTGTTCGAGATGGCCGAGGAGGAGGACGACCCGGACACCAAGGCCGAGGCCGAGTCCGAGCTCGTCGCCGTCAAGAAGGCGCTGGACGAGATGGAGGTGCGGACGCTGCTCAGCGGGGAGTACGACTCCCGCGAGGCGCTCGTCAACATCCGCGCCGAGGCCGGTGGCGTCGACGCCGCCGACTTCGCCGAGAAGCTCCAGCGCATGTACCTGCGCTGGGCCGAGCAGCACGGCTACAAGACCGAGATCTACGAGACGTCGTACGCCGAAGAGGCCGGCATCAAGTCGACCACCTTCGCCGTGCAGATCCCGTACGCCTACGGCACCCTCTCCGTCGAGCAGGGCACCCACCGGCTCGTGCGGATCTCGCCCTTCGACAACCAGGGGCGCCGCCAGACCTCCTTCGCGGGTGTCGAGATCCTCCCCGTGGTCGAGCAGACCGACCACATCGAGATCGACGAGTCCGAGCTGCGGGTGGACGTGTACCGGTCGTCCGGCCCCGGCGGCCAGGGCGTGAACACCACCGACTCCGCGGTGCGCCTGACCCACCTCCCCACCGGCATCGTCGTCTCCTGCCAGAACGAGCGCTCGCAGATCCAGAACAAGGCGACCGCGATGAACGTCCTCCAGGCCAAGCTCCTGGAGCGCCGCCGGCAGGAGGAACAGGCCAAGATGAACGCCCTCAAGGGCGACGGCGGCAACTCCTGGGGAAATCAGATGCGTTCGTACGTTCTGCACCCGTACCAGATGGTCAAGGACCTGCGCACCGACTACGAGGTCGGAAATCCCGAGGCCGTGTTCAACGGCGAGATCGACGGGTTCCTGGAGGCCGGAATTCGCTGGCGCAAGCAGGCGGAGAAGTAAGTTTGTCGACAAGGCAACTGCCGCCCCCGTGGCGGCGGTTGCCTTGTGTGCGCCCGGATGTGTGCCCGATGTCTGGGTTTTACATCACACTCACACGCTTCAATGTCCGGCAAAGATCTCTTAGGCGGACATTGCCCGCGCAACGGCCTTGACGTTGGTATGAAAAGTGGGAATGGTAAGGCGCGGCATGCGTATCTCTGGGGCGCATGTGAACCGGGGGGCTTGAGTTGCAGCTGACCCCCTCCGTCGATCACGGCCCCGAGCGCCGCCTCACTGACGATGAGCTACTGGGGGTAGCAACCATATGACGAAGAAGACACGGATCCGTGTCGCGCGGATCGCGGCCGGTGCCGTGATCGCGGCCGGCGCATCGCTGACCGCCGCCGGTGCCGCATCCGCCGACGACTGCGGATTCCTGGGTATCGAGTGCAGCACGCCCACCCCGGAGCCGCCGGCCCCGACCGAGGAGCCCACCGAGGAGCCCACCGTCATTCCGACGGAGGAGCCCACGGAGGAGCCCACCGAGGAGCCGACGCTCGAACCCACCGAGGAGCCGACCGAGCCCACGGAGGAGCCCACCGAAGAGCCGACGGAGGACCCGACCACCGACCCGGGCAACGGGAACGGCAACGGGAATGGGAACGGCAACGGGAACGGGAACGGGAACGGCAACGGGAACGGTGCCGGCGGCGGGAACAGCAACACCACCCCCGACGGCGGTTCCGGCACCTCCGCCCAGGAGGAGGGCTCCTCGGCCCTCACCGACACCGGCTCGCAGACCCCGGCCGACACCTCGGCCCAGGGCAGCGGTGAGGAGCTCGCCGAGACCGGCGCCGCGCAGACCACCTTCCTGGTGATCGGTGCCGCCACGATGATCGCCGGCGGTGTCGGCTTCCGCATCCTGCCGCGCCTCGTGGGCGGCCGGGGCGGCGCGGCCGCCTGACGGTAGCCGACTGTTCACGGACCGTCCGCACGGCGGACGGTGAAGGGCCCGGAGCGGGTGACGCTCCGGGCCCCTCGTGTGTCGTGAGCCGCGGGCTACGCGCTCTGGTGCGCCAGCAGCGCGACCGCCGCGATCAGCAGGGTGAGCAAGGTGATCAGCGCCATGGGGTTCATCCCGGCGAAAGGGTTGTCCTGCTGCAGCCGCTCGCGGTTCGCACGGCACACATGGCACCGGCCCTCGCTCACGGGCGCCGCGCAGTTCGCGCACACCAGCCGGTCGTACGTCATGCGCTCGCCCTCCTTGCACCGGTTCCATCGACACAACGCCTGCGGGAACCCGAACGTTCCCCCTCCACTGTGCCAGGTTCCCCGGAATTCAGCGCGGGGTCCTGTAGGGACAGGGGATGCACAAAACGCACAACTGTCGCGCAACCCCAACCGGTGCCTGCGCTTGCCTGCCCGGTTCGCGTATGGTCACGCTCATCTACCCCCGGCGACCCGTGGTGCATCCGTGATCCGATTCGACAACGTATCCAAGGTCTACCCCAAGCAGACCCGCCCCGCACTCAGGGATGTGTCCCTGGAAGTGGAGAAGGGCGAGTTCGTGTTCCTCGTGGGGTCCTCCGGCTCCGGAAAGTCCACCTTCCTGCGGCTGGTGCTCCGCGAGGAGCGGACCAGCCACGGTCAGGTGCACGTCCTCGGCAAGGACCTCGCGCGCCTCTCCAACTGGAAGGTGCCGCAGATGCGGCGCCAGCTGGGGACGGTGTTCCAGGACTTCCGGCTCCTGCCGAACAAGACGGTGGCGGAGAACGTCGCCTTCGCGCAGGAGGTCATCGGCAAGTCGAAGGGCGAGATCCGCAAGTCCGTGCCGCAGGTGCTCGACCTCGTCGGGCTCGGCGGCAAGGAGGACCGGATGCCCGGTGAGCTGTCCGGTGGTGAGCAGCAGCGCGTGGCCATCGCCCGCGCCTTCGTGAACCGCCCCAAACTGCTCATCGCCGACGAGCCCACCGGCAACCTCGACCCGCAGACCTCCGTCGGCATCATGAAGCTGCTCGACCGGATCAACCGGACCGGTACGACCGTGCTGATGGCGACGCACGACCAGAACATCGTGGACCAGATGCGCAAGCGCGTCATCGAGCTGGAGAAGGGCCGTCTCGTCCGCGACCAGGCACGCGGCGTCTACGGCTACCAGCACTGACCGCCCACCCCGCAGACGTTCACGGAAAGGCCTGAAGAAGCCGCCATGCGCGCCCAGTTCGTACTGTCGGAGATCGGTGTCGGTCTCCGCCGCAACCTGACGATGACCTTCGCGGTCGTCGTCTCCGTCGCCCTGTCGCTCGCCCTGTTCGGCGGGTCGCTCCTGATGAGCGACCAGGTCAACACCATGAAGGGCTACTGGTACGACAAGGTCAACGTCTCGGTGTTCCTCTGCAACAAGAGCGACGCCGAGTCGGACCCGAACTGCGCCAAGGGCGCGGTCACCGAGGAGCAGAAGCAGGAGATCAAGTCCGACCTCGACAAGATGACGGTCGTCGACGCGGTGACGTACGAGTCGCAGGACCAGGCGTACAAGCACTACAAGGAGCAGTTCGGCGACTCCCCGCTGGCCAGTTCCCTCACGCCGGACCAGATGCAGGAGTCGTACCGCATCAAGCTGAAGGACCCGGAGAAGTACCAGGTCATCGCGACCGCCTTCGACGGCCGGGACGGCGTGCAGTCGGTGCAGGACCAGAAGGGGATCCTGGACAACCTCTTCGGGCTGCTGAACGGCATGAACTGGGCCGCGCGCGCGGTGATGGCGCTGATGCTGGTCGTCGCGCTGATGCTGATCGTCAACACCGTGCGCGTCTCCGCGTTCAGCCGGCGGCGCGAGACCGGGATCATGCGCCTGGTCGGCGCCTCGGGCTTCTACATCCAGGCGCCGTTCATCATGGAGGCCGCCGTCGCCGGACTCATCGGCGGCACGGTCGCGTGCGGGTTCCTGGTGATCGCCCGGTACTTCCTCATCGACCACGGCCTGGCCCTGTCGGAGAAGCTGAACCTGATCAACTTCATCGGCTGGGACGCCGTCCTGACGAAGCTGCCGCTCATCCTGGCGACGAGCCTGCTGATGCCCGCCCTGGCCGCGTTCTTCGCGCTGCGCAAGTACCTGAAGGTGTGACGCACGCCCAGAGGGCCGTACGGGTCAACCGCCCGTACGGCCCTTCGCGTTGTCCTAGACTCACCGGCATGTCAGGCCGAGACCTGTTCTGTCCGCCCCGCCGCATCCGCCGCGGGGCCGCCCTGACATTGGTCTTCGCGAGCGTGCTCGTCGCGGGAGCGGCGACCGGTTCGCTGCCCGAAGCCGACGCACGCGACCGGAAATCCCCCTCCGAGCCGACCGTCTCGGCCGCCTCCGCGAGCCGCCACGCGGAGGTGGCGAAAGCCGCCGAGGAGGCCATGGCCGTCGGCAAGTCCCCCGTGGAGGCCGCCGAACGCGCGGTCAGCCGCAGCGGGGACCGCTGGGGCGCGGTCTACTCCCGGGGCGAGTACGAGGAGTTCGAGGAGGCCCTCGACGGTGAGTACACCGGCGTCGGCCTGTGGGCACGGCGCGAGCGGGACGGCCGGATCGAGGTGGCCCGGGTGCGGTCCGGGTCGCCCGCGGACGCCGCCGGGATCCACCAGGGCGACCGGCTGCGCAGCGTCGACGGGAAGAAGGTCGACGGACGGCCCGTCACGGACGTCGTCTCCTTACTGCGCGGTGACGCCACGGACGCGGCCGCCGGCACGACCGTCCGCCTGGGCCTGGAGCGCGGCACGCGCGCGTGGAGCGAGACCCTGCGCCGGGCCCGTCTGTCCACGGACGACGTGACCGTACGCGCCCTGGGCGACGGCATCACCGTCATCAGGATCGCCGCCTTCACCAAGGGCTCCGGCGACCGGGTGCGGGCCGCCGTACGGCGGGCCCCTTCCGGCGCCGGGATCGTTTTGGACCTGCGCGGCAACTCCGGCGGGCTGGTCACCGAGGCCGTCACCGCCGCCTCCGCCTTCCTGGACGGCGGCCTGGTCGCCACGTACGACGTCGACGGCGAGCAGCGCGCCCTGCACGCCGAGGCGGGCGGCGACACCGCCCGACCCCTGGTCGCGCTCGTCGACGGGGGCACCATGAGCGCGGCCGAGCTGCTCACCGGAGCCTTGCAGGACCGCGGCCGGGCGGTCGTGGTGGGTTCCCGCACTTTCGGCAAGGGCTCGGTGCAGATGCCCAGCAGGCTGCCCGACGGCTCCGTCGCGGAGCTGACCGTCGGGCACTACCGCACCCCGTCCGGCCGTGGCGTCGACGGCCACGGCATCACGCCCGACCTGGAGGCGGACCACGGGGCGCTCCGGCGCGCCGGGACCGTCCTGAGCGGACTCGGCGGCACGTCCTGACCCGTCCGGCGCGGACCTCGTAAACGGCTTTCCCGCGGGCGCCCCCGGGGTGCGAAAATGGCTGCACTATGAGCAAGGGAATGTACGTACCGAAAGAGTCCCAGCCGAAGCAGGGCGGGGCGGCCGCCGCCAAGGCCAAGGACGGCAAGCGCAAGATCGTCGCGCAGAACAAGAAGGCCCGTCACGACTACGCCATCGTCGACGTGTACGAGGCCGGGCTCGTGCTGACCGGCACCGAGGTCAAGTCGCTGCGCCAGGGCCGCGCCTCGCTGGCCGACGGGTTCGTGCAGATCGAGGGGAACGAGGCGTGGCTGCACAACGCCCACATCCCCGAGTACAGCCAGGGCAGCTGGACCAACCACTCCGCGCGCCGCAAGCGCAAGCTGCTCCTCCACCGCGAGGAGATCGACAAGCTGTCGGTGAAGTCGGAGGAGACGGGCCATACGATCGTGCCGCTCGTCCTGTACTTCAAGGACGGCCGCGCGAAGGCGGAGATCGCGCTCGCGCGGGGCAAGAAGGAGTACGACAAGCGGCAGACGCTCCGCGAGAAGCAGGACCGGCGGGAGACCGACCGCGCGATCGCCGCGGTGAAGCGGCGGGAGCGCGGCGCGTAGACGCCGCCCGCCGGGAATGGGCTGGCATCGGCGTGCGTTGGTCACGTACGATGGCAGAGCACCCCACAGCTGCACCGGGTGCGCTTTGAAAATTCAACATGGGGATGATCGGTTTCGACAGCGGCTGTTGAAGCAGGGGAAGCGTGTCGAGGAAGCGGCAATGATCTCGTAAACCATATGTCGCAAAAAATAATCGCCAATTCCAAGAGCGATTCCCAGTCCTTCGCCCTCGCTGCCTAATAAGCAGTGAGTGAAGGACCCTAAAAGGGTGTCAGCCCGGGAGTGTTCCCGACCCGGATCCTGGCATAATCTAGGGAACTAAACCATTGAGCCCGGTCACGGGGTTCAATGGGAAATCAAACAGTGACTGGGCCCGTCGGCGACTTGTTCGCGTGATCGCCGGGGCCGAGAAAAGCGCAGCGAACTGCACACGGAGAAGCCCTGTTTTTGCACCGTTGGACGCGGGTTCGATTCCCGCCATCTCCACTCGCCCGCGCCTGAGCGGGTACCCCATGTGGGCCGAGGCCCCGTCGCTTTCGAGCGGCGGGGCCTCTGTCATGCGCGGTCCCCGATGTCGAACCACACCGTCTTCCCGATGCCGCACGGGCGGGGTTCGGCCCCCCACCTGTCCGCCAGCGCCGCCACCAGGCGCAGACCCCGGCCCGTCTCCTCGTACGGTGACCCCTCCCGGATCGCGGGGAGCCTGTCGTCCGCGTCCGTCACCGAGACGCGGAGGCGGCCGGCCTCCAGGACGCAGCGCGCCCAGATCTCGCGGCCCCGCGGCACCGCCGCGTGACGGTACGCGTTCGTCATCAACTCGCTCAGCAGCAGAACCGCCGTCTCCGTCACCTCGTCCGGGACCTTCCAGGAGGCCGCCTGCTCACGGAGGAGGGTCCGCGCCCTGCCGATGCTGCGGGGGTGGCGGGGCAGGCGCCATTCGATGTCCCGGGGGAGGGCCGTGGGGGAGGTCGGCATGCGCGTTTCGTTCCTTGCGTGTGGTTCTCCGACGTTTGCTGTGAACAGGCTGGCCGTCGGCGCGTAGCCTCACACAGTGGCGGAGCGGGTACGCAGCGTGGCTGTACACGGTGTGTCTGGCGGGAGGGTGGTCGCGCAATGGCGTCGGTGTCGGGTGAGTCCCAGCAGGCCCAGCAGAACTGGCGGTACTGCGGCGCGCAGATCAAGTTGTGGCGGGAGAGCGCGGGCGTCGCCCGGCAGGCCCTGGCCGACGAGGCCGGGTACGACTACGAATACGTCAAGTCGATGGAGTGCGGCAGGCGTCGGCCGACGCTGCGGTTGTTGCAGATCGCGGACCAGTTGTGCGGGGCGCGGGGGAAGTTGCTGGCGGGGCACGAGTTTTTGAAGCCGGAGCCGTTTCCGCAGCGGACGCAGCAGTATGTGCTGGTGGAGGCGGAGGCGGTCACGGTTCAGTGGTACGAGCCTCTGCTGATCCCTGGTCTCCTCCAAACCGAGGAGTACGCACGGGAGCTGATCAGCAACGACTGCCCGCCGCTGGACGAGGAGACGGTGGTGGAGAGGGTGGCGGCTCGTCTGAAGCGACAGGAGAAGCTGACCGGCAAGCCTCTGGCGCACTTCACGTTCGTGATGCACGAGGCGGCATTGCGGGCGGCCATCGGGGAGAGGTCTGCGATGCGACGTCAGCTGCAACATCTCTTGAAGGTGGGCGAAATGCGCAACGTGGCGCTTCAGGTGCTGCCCTTTCCGCTTGCGCCGACTGTTGCGCTGAGCGGAGCGCTCATCCTGGTGGAGACCGCCGAACACGACGTCTATGCTCACGTGGAAGCACAGGAGACGGGGGCGCTCTACGGCGAGAGGGGCAAGATCAGTGCGCTGGCACAGCGTTACGGCATGATCCGCTCGCAGGCACTCAACGTAGACCAGTCTGCCCAATTCATCGCTAAGTTGGCGGAGGAGCTATGAGCGCCGAGTTGTCGTGGTTCAAGTCCAGCTACAGCGATTCATCGGGCGGCGCCTGCCTCGAAGTCGCCTACGCCTGGCGCAAGTCCACTTACAGCGATGATCAGGGCGGCGAATGCCTCGAAGTCGCCGCCTGCCCCCACACCGTGCACGTGCGTGACTCGAAGCTCGGGGCTCGGAGTCCCCGGTTCGGTGTTCCGGCGGATGCCTGGGCCGCGTTTGTCGCGTACGCCTCCCGCGGAGCCTGAGCCCCGGGCTTCGGGGTTCGGGATCCGAGCCCCTTTTGTAGGGAATGGGTGGTGGGTCAGTACCCACCCTCCCACCCTCCCCGTGCCTCAACCGCCCCGCACGCCAGCGGGAATGACTTTTCGTGATCGGGTTGCGACGCAGCGTCGCGACCCTCTAGCGTTCGCCACAACAAACAACCCCGGTCGGGTGTTCGCAGCACCCGCCGGGGTCTCACCGCAAGATCGAAAGAGGCGATCCCGTGGCTTACGAAAACCTTAGCGCTGTCCTGCCCGTACCCGCAGCACATCCCCTGGCCAAACCCGGATACGGCAAGCGTGTCGTCCCGGACCAACGGGCTCCCCGACCCGGTGACTTCGCCCATCTCTCCGTCCGCGAGGCCTACCTCGCCTCCCTTCTCGACCAGCTCTGCGAGAACGCGGCGATGGATGCGAAGACCATCGCCAAGTCCCAGCCCCTGTACGGGCAGCAGGCCGTCCGCTCCGCGTTCAACGAGCTGGGCAGGGCCGGGCACCTGCGTCGGGTGCGCCGGCGTGTCGAGTCCGTCGAGGGGCCGGTCGTCGGCACGCGATGGGTGTTCCACACCTACTGGTCCCGCACCGCTCGGGACAACGAGTGGTGGGCCCGGTTTCTCGACGGCGACACGGCCGCCGAGGCCGCCGAGGCCGCCGAGGCCCCGCAGGCCCCCCAGGCCCCGCAGGCCGCGCCCCCGCAGCCGGAAGGCCACGACGTACGCCAGCCGTCCGCCGCGTACCTCGCTCTCGCCCGGATCGGCCTCCAGGAGGCGCGGCTGGCCCTGTCCTCCGCCGACTGCGCGGCCCTGGAAGAGCTGGCAGCCACGTGGCTGGCCCGTGGGGTGACCCCGGATCACCTGATCCGGGTGCTGGTCGCCGGACTCCCCGAGCACGTGCACTCACCCCCTGCCTTCGTCCGGCGCAGGCTCGTCGACAAGTTGCCTCCCGAGCGGCCCGCTGCGGCGGAAGCGCCCGCACCTCGCACGCTCATGGAGTGCACCGACTGCGGCGTCCCGGGCCGCCCGGAAGCCCTGCCCGGCGGACTCTGCGGTGGTTGCCGGGCAGGGGGCGGGGCCGCACCCGTCGCGCTCACGGGGACGCGACCCGCCACGGTGCGCGCCCGGGTCGCGGACATCCGTACCGCGATGCGGGACGGGGAGCGGGAGCCCCAGCGAACCTGAAAGGGCGGCATGCGTCAGTGCCTCCTCATCCGCCCATCCCGAGCATAGGATTCCCTCACATGTCCATGCGATATCCTCGCATCGTGACAGCACCGAAGAAGCCGATCTCCGTGACGCTCGACCTCGACGTACTCGAAGAGCTTCAGCGGCTCGTCCGGGAAGGCGGGGCCCCGTCCCTCTCCGCGCTGATCAACGAGACCATGCGCAGCCGTGTCGAGCGGCAGCGCCGAGCCGAGCAGGCACGGCAGTACATCGAAGAGAACCTGCTGCACGGGCGGGCGCTGACGGACGACGAGATGGTCGAGGCGCGCGGCATGCTGGCCGCGAGCAAGGCCCGCACGGAAGCCCGCCGCAAGGGCGCGGCGGCGTGAACGACGGCGTCATCCTGGACCATCACGCGCTGCTCGCTCTGGGGAAGGGGCACCGCGTCCTCTCCGGGTTCGTCGTGGCCGCACACGAAGACCCCCTCTATACGGTGATCGCCCCCGCTCTCTGCCTGGCCGAGGCGACGAGGAGCCGGCCTGGCATCGCGACCCACCTGGCGCAGCTCGCCGCCGTCGAGGTCGCCGCGGCCGACCGCATCCTCGCCGACGTCATGGGGCGTCTCGCCGCCCAGTTCTTTCCCGAGCAGGGCTGGCCGGTCCTGCACGCGGCGGCCGTCAGCATGTCGACCGGCTGGGAAGTGGGCACGACGGAGCCCGCTGCCTACCGCGGCCTCGGTGTCGCCCTGCTGCCGGTCGCGCCGGCACAGAGCTGACACCCGTCATCCGCTCACGCGTGGCTCACCAGCCGTGTATGTGGCCGGTGAACACGGCGGCCTTGGGGTGCGGGGCGGCCCGACGTCTCAGGGCAGCACCCGCCGGGCCGTGCTCGCCCGCTGTGTCAGCCGGGCCGGCAGCAGGGTGGCCTCCGGGACGTCCGCGCGGTCCAGCTTCCGCATCAGCAGCTCCACCGCGAGGGTGCCGATCTCGGCGGACGGCAGGGCGACGGAGGTGACCGGGACGCGGACGGACTCGGCGAGCTCGTCGGGGCAGATGGCGGTGACGGACAGATCGCCGGGGACCCGCAGCCCGAGCTGCTCGAAGGCGTCGATCAGCGGCTCAAGGAGCGGCTCGTTGTGGACGACCACACCCGTCAGCGCGGGCTGCTCGCGCAGCAGCCGCTCGGCGACCGTGCGGGCGGCCCCGGGCACCGCCTCGCAGGGGTGGACCGAGGAGGCGAGCCGGTGCCGGTCGGCGGCGGCCGTGAAACCCTGGACCACGCGCTGGGCGAACGCGGTCTGCCGGACGTACACCTCCGGCGGCGACCCGACGAGCGCCACCACCCGGTGTCCGAGCCCCGCCAGATGCTCCACGCACGCCTCACCGGCCGCCTTGAAGTCGAGGTCGATACAGGTCAGGCCCTCGGGGGAGGCGGGGAAGCCGATCATCACCGAGGGCAGGTCCAGATTGCGCAGCAACGGCAGCCGGGGGTCGTGCAGCTGCACGTCCATCAGGATCAGCGCGTCCACCAGGGCCGTGTCGGCGACCCGGCGCAGGCCCTCCTCGCCCTCCTCCTGGGTGAGCAGGAGGACGTCGTGGTCGTGGCGCCGGGCCGTGGTGACGACCGACACCGCGAACTGCATCACCACCGGCACATGGATGCCGGCCCGTAACGGCACCACCAGCGCCAGCACGTTCGACCTGCTGCTGGCCAGCGCCCGGGCGCCCGCGTGCGGGCGGTAGCCCAGCTCGCGGATCGCCTCCCGCACCCGGCGCCGGGTCTCCTCGGAGATGGGGCGCTTGCCGCTGAGCGCGTAGGAGACGGTGCTCGGGGAGACACCGGCGTGCCGCGCCACGTCCGTGATCTTCACCATCAGGCCCACTCCGCCGTCAGGAACCCGGTGCCGGCCTCCGCCCGCACCTCCCGCCCGTCCACGGCCAGCCCCCAGGGCGCCCGGGGATCGCCGCACGACGCCCGGACCAGGTCCCCTTCGCGGACGACGGTGAAGGTCACGTCCCCGACCCGCACCGACACCTGCGCGCCCCGCTCCAGACCGTACGCCCGCAGGGTGACCCCGTCGGCGTGGTCGTAGTCGGGCCGGTCGGCCACCGCGCCGACCGGGATCACCGCCCCCGGCCGCACCAGCAGCGGCACGCTCAGGAAGCCGTGCCGTTCCCGCACCCAGCGCGGCCCGGTCAGCGTCTTTCCGGTCACGAAGTGCGTCCAGGTGCCCTCGGGGACGTAGTACGAGACCTCGCCCTCGTCGGAGAAGACCGGCGCGACCAGCAGGTCGGGGCCGAGCATGTACTGCCGCTCCAGATGCGCGCAGCCGGGGTCGTCGGGGAACTCCAGGACCATCGCCCGCATCACCGGCACGCCCTCGGTGTGGGCGGTGCGCGCGGCCTCGTACAGATACGGCATGAGCCGCAGCTTCAGCCGGGTGAAGTGCCGCAGCACGTCCACGGACTCGTCGTCGAACAGCCACGGCACGCGGTAGGAGGAGCTGCCGTGCAGGCGGCTGTGGGAGGACAGCAGGCCGAAGGCCAGCCAGCGCTTGAACAGGGCCGGCGTCGGCGTGCCCTCGAAGCCGCCGATGTCGTGGCTCCAGAAGCCGAAGCCGGACAGTCCGAGGGACAGCCCGCCGCGCAGGGACTCGGCCATCGACGCGTAGGTCGCCTCGCAGTCGCCGCCCCAGTGGACCGGGAACTTCTGGCTGCCCGTCGTCGCCGAGCGGGCGAAGACCACCGCCTCCGCCTCGCCCCGGTGCTTGCGCAGCACGTCGAAGACCGTGCGGTTGTAGAGGTACGTGTAGTAGTTGTGCATCCGCTCCGGGTCGGAGCCGTCGGCCCAGACCACGTCGAGCGGCACCCGCTCGCCGAAGTCGGTCTTGAAGCAGTCGACGCCCTGGGCGAGCAGCCCCTCCAGCTTGGACGCGTACCACTCGCGGGCCGCCGGGCTGGTGAAGTCCACGACCGCCATGCCCGGCTGCCACAGGTCCCACTGCCAGACGCTCCCGTCCGGCCGCTTCAGCAGATGCCCCAGCTCCTTGCCCTCCGCGAACAGCGGCGAGCGCTGGGCGATGTACGGGTTGATCCAGACGGAGACCCTGAGGCCCCGCTCCTTCAGCCGGGCCAGCATGCCCTCCGGGTCCGGGAACACCCGCGGGTCCCACCGGAAGTCGCACCAGTTGTGCTCGCGCATCCAGAAGCAGTCGAAGTGGAAGACGGAGAGCGGCAGTTCGCGCTCCCGCATGCCCTCGATGAAGGAGGTCACGGTCTCCTCGTCGTACGACGTCGTGAAGGACGTCGACAGCCACAGACCGAAGGACCAGGCGGGCGGAAGGGCCGGACGGCCGGTCAGGGCGGTGTACTTGTGGAGGATCTCCTTCGGGGTCGGGCCGTGGATGACGTAGTACGTCAGCTCCTGCGTCTCGGCGCTGAACTGCACCCGTGACACCGCCTCCGAGCCGACCTCGAAGGAGACCTTGCCGGGGTGGTCGACGAAGACGCCGTAGCCGGCGTCGGTGAGGTAGAACGGCACGTTCTTGTAGGCCTGTTCGGTGGCCGTGCCGCCGTCGGCGTTCCAGATGTCGACGACCTGGCCGTTCTTCACCAGCGGGCCGAACCGCTCACCGAGGCCGTAGACGGAGGTCCCGACGCCGAGGGTCAGCTGTTCGCGCAGGTAGTGGGCGCCGGACGCGTCCCGCATGATGCCCATGCTCTTGGTGCCGCTGCTGGTCAGCACCCGGCCGTGGGCGAGGAAGTCGACGTGCCACGGGCCACCGCGGGCGAACCGGACCGACAGGGCGCCGGAGGTCAGGGTCGCGTGCTCCTCGTCGTACGCGAGGTGCGGGCTGAACTCCCGCCCGGACAGCTCGAACTCCGGAGCTTCCGGGCGCTCGCCCCGGAAGTGGGTGAAGGTGACGCCGATGACGTCCGGCATCGGGGCGTGCGCGCTGATCGTCATGACCGGTCCCGTCAGCAGGTCGCCACGGCTGCGGATGGGCCGGGACGGTGCGTGGATCTCCAGGGCGCTGTCCGCCGCCGTGACGTCGAGGACCTCGGCGGGGTGGTCCGCGGTGACGCCCTCGCGCAGCAGCCAGTAGCCGTCCGTGAACTTCATGTGGGGGGTCCTTACTTCACCGCACCCACGGCGATGCCGCGGGTGAGAGTCCGCTGGAAGACGAGGAAGAAGACGAGGGCGGGCAGCACGCCGAGGAGGGCGGCCGCGTTGGTCATCGTGGCGTCCATCAGGCGCTGGCCCTGGAGGACGCCGAGGGCCACCGACACGGTCTGGTTGTCGTTGGAGATCAGCATGACCAGGGGGAGCAGGAACTCGTTCCAGGTCCAGATGAAGAAGAAGACCAGGAGCACGCCGATGGTGGGACGGCTGACGGGCACGACGATCCGCCACAGCACCTGCCACTTGTCCGCCCCGTCGATCCGGGCGGCCTCGATGATCTCGCGGGGGAACCGGCCGAGGACCGAGGAGAGCAGATACGTGCCGAAGGCCGCCTGGATCACCGTGAACACGATGATCACGCTCAGCCTGGTGTCGTACAGGCCGGCCTCCTTGCTCAGGTAGTAGACCGGGTAGACCAGCGCCTCCTGGGGCAGCATGTTCGCGAGGACGAAGAAGGCCAGCACCCAGGTGCGGCCCTTGACGCGGCCGATACCGATCGCGTAGGCGTTCAGGACGGACAGGACGACCGCCAGCACCGCCACCGTGCCGCTGATCAGCACCGAGTTGACCAGCTTCTGGCCGAAGTCGACGCGTTCCCAGAAGTCCTTGACGCCGTCGAGGTAGAGCCCTTCGGGGAGGCTGAGGGGGCCGTTCTGGGCGTACTCGGCGGGGGACTTGAACGCGTTGACCGTGACGATCGCGAACGGGAGCACCATGAAGAGGGCCGCGACGCACAGGGCCACCAGGACCGGGTAACGGCGGAGCGCCCTCATGCGCGGACCCCTTCCTCGGCGTCCTCGGCGCGGGTCTGGAGCTTGAAGCCGATCAGGGACAGCAGCAGGATGATCACGGTCAGCACGGTGGAGATCGCGGCGCCGTAGCCGACCTGCGTCTTCTCGAAGAACGTGGTGAAGGAGAAGTAGGAGGGGACGTTCGTGGCGCCGCCCGGGCCGCCCTTCGTCAGGACGTACACCGCGCCGAACACCTTGAGCGCGGCGATCGAGCACCAGGTGAGGACGACGTAGATCTCCGGGCGGATCTGCGCCAGCGTGATGTGCCGGAAGCGGCGCCACCAGCCGGCGCCGTCCAGCTCGGCCGCCTCGTACAGCTGCGGGTCGATGCGCCCGAGCCCCGCCATGAAGACCACCAGCGGGAAACCGAGCTGGATCCAGACCATGACGCCCATGACGCTGTAGAGCGCCAGGTCCGGGTCGCCGAGCCAGTCCTGCTGCCAGGACGACAGGCCGATGGCCGCGAGCAGCTCGTTGAGGGTGCCGTCCTCCGGCGCGAGGATCCAGCTCCAGACGATGCCGGCGACCGCGATCGGCAGCACCTGGGGGAGGTAGAAGCAGGCACGGAGGACCGCCGCCCACCGGCTGCCGAAGTGTTTGCCGACGTGGTCGAAGAGCGCGGCGGCCAGGACCAGGCCGACCGCCGTCGGTACGGCCGCCATCGCGACGACCATGAAGAGGCTGTGCCGGAAGGACGCCCAGAACTCGGAGTCGTCCAGCAGCTCCCGGTAGTTGGCGAGCCCGGTCCAGCCGGGGGTGCCCACGCCCTGCCAGTCGGTGAAGCTGACGCCCGTGTTCATCAGGAACGGGACGACGATCACGACGAGGAAGGCGAGGACGCCGGGGAGCAGGAACAGGGCGTAGGAGTCGCGGGGGCGGCGGCGCGGGTGCCCGGCGGGGTCCTGCTTGCCGGTGACCCGCCCGCCGCGTTCGACGGTGACCGTCATCGCTTCGGGGCGTCCTTGTCGTACGCCTGCTGCAACGCGTCCAGGAAGTCGTCCGGCTTCGTGGTGCCCGTCATCAGCTTCTGCGTCTGGGAGACCAGGACGTCGTAGAAGCCGGCGGCCGGCCAGTCCGGGTAGAAGGCCAGGCCGTCGCGCCGGGAGAGCGTGTCGAAGTCCTCGATCAGCGCCTTGGACTGCGGGTCGGTGACGGCGCCGGCGTCCGCCGCGACCGGGACACCGCCCTTGTCGCCGAGCAGGTTCTGGATCTTCTTCGACAGGGTGATGTCGATGAAGTCGTAGGCGAGCTCCTTGTTCTCGGCGCCCTTGGGGACCACCCACAGGTTGCCGCCGGAGCCGAGGGTGAGGTCCGAGCCGGGCCACAGGAAGGTGCCCCAGTCGAACGACGCCTCGTCCTGGAAGCGGCCGTACCACCAGCTGCCGGAGAAGAAGAGCGGTGCCTTGCCCTGGATGAAGGAGACGCCGGCGTCCTCCGCCTTCGCGCTGGTGGACGACTCGCTGATGTAGCCCTTCTGCACCCAGTCGGCGAAGGTCTCGGCCGCGTAGGTCCAGGCGGCGTCGTGGAAGTCGACCTCGCCCTTGTACAGCTCGTACGCGTCGACCCAGGCGCGGTCGGCCTTCGACAGGGCGAGCTGGTAGAGGTACTGGTGGGCCGGGTATTCGGCGCCCGCGTTGGCGAGCGGGGTGACCTTCTTCCCGACGAACGTGTCCATCGCGGCGGTCAGTTCGTCGAACGTCTTCGGCTCGGGGATCCCGTGCTCGGCGAACAGGTCCTTGTTGTAGAACACCGTCGTGTACTCGGCGTAGTTGGGCACGCCGAACCACTTGCCGGAGCCCATGACGCCGTCGGTGTCGTAGAGGCTGGTGGTACGGACGCCCTCGCTGAGCTTCTTGTCCCAGCCGCGCTTGCCCGCCTCGGCGGTCAGGTCGGTGAGCAGGCCCTGCCGGGAGAGGTGGCCCGCGGTCGCGTTGCCCTTGTTGTACTCCATGAGGTCGGGCGCGTCGGAGGAGTTGAGGACCATCGGCGCGGTCTTCTGGATCTGCTCGAAGCCCTTCGCCTCGAACTCCACCTTCACGCCCGGGTGCTTGGCCTCGAACTCCTTGACGGCCTCGGCCCAGGCCTGCCCCATCGCGCTGTTGGGGGCCTCGTAGTGCCACAGCTTCAGCGTCCTGCCGTCTTCGGAGGAGCCGCTGCCCGAACCACCGCAGGAGGTCAGGAGCAGGGCTGTGCCGAGCATCGCCGCCATGAGCGTCGTCGTACGCCTTCGTGCCGTCAGCATCCTGCGTCTCCAGGGGGTCGGAGTCGGATGGTTCCCGGGGGCGTCACGCAGCGTTCATCGAATCGATTCGATGCGTGACGTCGAAGCGCTTCGACGGGGGAAGGTAGGGGGCGGCCGCGAGGGCGTCAATGATTCGGACGCGATTCATGGAAGCGGTTCGACGGGCCGGACCGGCGGCGGGACGGGCCGACGGAGCCGAGCGCGATCACGAGGGCCACCGCCGCCGCCGCGACCGGCACGCCGTAGCCCGTGGCGGGCGCGGCGTGCTCCGCGAGCCAGCCGCCGAGGGCGCTGCCGACGGCGACCCCGCCGAGCAGGCCGGTCACCGCGAGGGTCATGCCCTCGTTCAGGCGCCCGTCCGGAGTGCGCTGCTGGACCAGGGTCATGCCGGTGACCATCGTCGGGGCGGTCGCCGTCCCGGCGGCCAGCAGCGCGCCCGCCAGCACCCACAGGGAGCCGGTGAGGGAGGCGGCGAGCAGCGGCAGGGTCATCAGCGCGGTCATCGCGGCGATGCACCACACGTACCGCTCCCGCGCGGGACCGGCCGGCCTCACCGCCCCGTACAGCAGACCCGCCGCGCACGAGCCGGCCGCCTGGAGGGCCAGCACCGCGCCGGCCGCCGCGCGATGCCCGCGCGCGTCCGCGAAGGCGATGGTGACCACCTCCATCGCCCCGAACACCACGCCCATCGCCAGGCAGACGGCGAGCAGCGGCGGCATGCCGGGGGCGCGCAGGAGCGACGTGGTCCGCACCCGGGTCCGCGCGGTGGGCGGCGGTTCGGTGGAGCGCTGGGCGGCGAACAGCAGCATGCCCGTCACCAGCAGGACGACGCCCGCCAGCGTGCCCGCCTCCGGGAAGAACGTCCCGCACAGGAAGGCCGCGAGCACCGGGCCCAGCATGAAGCACAGCTCGTCCACGGCCTGCTCGAAGGAGTTCGCGGTGTGCAGGGACCTGGGCGAGCCCTTCAGCAGATGCGCCCAGCGGGCCCGGGACATGCCGCCGAGGTTGGGCGTCGTCGCGGTGGCGGCGTAGGAGGCGAACAGGGTCCAGGCGGGCGCGCCGTGCCGTACGCACAGCAGCAGCGCGAGCGAGCCCAGCGCCGCCAGCAGGGTCGCGGGTACGGCGACCCGGGCCTGTCCGTACCGGTCGACGAGCCGCGCGGTCCACGGGGCGACCACCGCGGTCGCCGCCAGGCCGGTCGCGGCGACGGCACCGGCCAGGGCGTACGACCCCCGCGTACCGGCGATCATGACGACCGCGCTCACGCTGAACATGCCCATCGGCAGGCGGGCCAGCAGGTTGCCGGCGGTGAAGGCGCGGGTGCCGGGGACGGTGAAGAGGCGGCGGTAGGGGCCGGGCGGACGGTTCCCGGTGCGGGGGGCGAAGTCGACGGCGACGAGGGCGTCGGCGGTGACGGTGTACAACGGGGGCTTCCCGGGCGTCGGTTGCGGCATGCGTTCACGGTCACCCGCAGCCGATCGACGGGTCCAACACCTGCTCCGTCCCGATTCACGCACTCCGGTTGTAAATTCCTCCCATGCCCGCCACCGGTCACCACCTCGACCCCCGCCTCCTGCGCGCCTTCCTCGCCGTCGCCGAGGAGCTGCACTTCACCCGCGCCGCGGCCCGCCTGTACGTCGCCCAGCAGGCGCTCAGCCGGGACGTGCGGCGGCTGGAGCGGGAACTCGGCGCCGAACTGTTCGTGCGGACCACCCGGCAGGTGACGCTGACCGCCGACGGTGAACGGCTGGTGCCGTACGCGCGGCGCGCACTGGAGGCCCAGGACGAACTGCTCGCCGCCTTCCGGCAGGTCCGGCCCCTGCTGGTGGACCTCAACTCCCCAGGGCTGGCCACCGGACGCCGCGTCCTGCACCGGGCCCGCGAACTCGCCCCCGAGCAGGAGCTGATGGCCCGCTACGAGAGCGGGCTGACCTATGCGGCGGGCGAGGTGCTCGCGGGCCGGCTGGACGCGTCGTTCGGGCGGTTCGCCGGTCTGGCGCCGGCGCTGCGGGCGGACCTGGACCACCAGCCGGTGCGCTACGAGCCGATGGCGGTCGTGCTGCCCGAGGACCACCCGCTGGCGGCACTGGAGGCGGTTCCGCTCTGCGCGCTCGCGGGCGAGGCCGTGTACGCGGGCGCCGGGAATCCGCGCACACCGGAGTGGACCGACCTGGCACGACAGCTGTTCGAGGGGCATGGCGTCGAGGTGGCGCCGCCCGTTCCGCTCGCCGTCGGGGACGAGGAGTTCCAGCGGATCATGGCGAAGACGCGGAACCCGATCCTCGCCGTGGTGGATTTTCCGGCCATGCCCGCGACAGTGCTGCGTCCGCTCATACGTCCGATCCCGCTGTCTCCGGTGTCACTGGTGTGGCGAAAGGGGCTGGTGCATCCCGGACTTGAGGCGCTGCGCCGGGCGGCGCTCGAACTGTCGGTCGAGCAGAGCTGGCTGCGGCGGCCGAGCGGGGGGTGGATTCCAGCCATCGATGGGGACCTGATGAGCGCGCATTCTTGACACGCGGGACGCACACAACCTCCTTGTGCGCTACATTCTTGGTCTGAGCACAGTGTGATAAAGGGGGCGCTCGGACCGGGTGGGGGCTCGGTTCGACCGGCGGGTGCTCAAGGTCGTCAGCGCACCCGGAACTGCCCCTGGGGGGATGAGCGTGCGCGTGGACAAGTGGCGGGAAGACGCCCAACCGGAATGGCCCGAGATCGCATCGGTCCAGGATCCATCGGTTTCGGGGGGTCGTACCCAGGTGTTTCCGGAGACCGGCGGGACCGCGGTCCCGGCCATGGGAGGAAACGGAATCCCGAGTCAGAGTGTCCGGTCCCGCCCGGTGGCCGGTGGCACGGGAAGACCCGGTCCAAGCGTCCGGGGTCTGCCGGACGCCGGCCGGACCGACAGGACGGACGTCCTCGCGTCGGCGGGCGGGACCGGGGGGCACCCCGAGACCGGCTCGGCGGGCACCGCCGTGCGTGATCCGTGGGAGGAGTCCGAGGCGTCGGGTTCCGGCCAGGATGCGCCGGGCGGGGGCGAATCCGGGAGCGGGCCCGCCCATGACCCGCACGAGGTGACGGTCCAACTCGACGGCATAGGCCAGCAGTTGGAGGACCTGCTCGTGCGGCAGGCCAAGGGGGCCGGGCCGGCCGGCGGTCAGGACGGGTCCGACGGGCCCGTCTTCGTGGACGAGTCGGGCCGTCGCAGCCGCCGCTTCCGCCGCATAGGCATCGCCGTCGGACTGGCCTGCGCGGTGTACGCCGTCGTCATCGTCGCCACGCTGCTGTCCGGCAACTCCAACGCGCCCTGGCTGCCCGTACCGGGCCAGGAGGAGGGCAGTCCGGCGGGCAAGGTCGACACCACTCCGGTACCCGCCGAGCCGGCGCAGCCCGTCGGCACCGGCGTCGTCCCGCCCGGCCCCACCCCGACGGCCGGCCAGGGCACCGCGACCGCGCCGGCTCCCGGCGTCACCGCGCCCGGCGCCGCCGCCGGCACCAGTCCCGGCGGGCCCCTCGCCTCGGACGGCCCCGTGCCGAGCCCGACCGGTACCGTCCCGGGACCGGGCACCGGCCCGACCCAGCCGACCCCGACCCCGACGGCGCCCGTGACGGTCACGGACCCGCCCGTGCCCACCCCGACCCCGACCGCGCCCACGCCCACCCCGACCGAGACCACGGGCGGCAGCGCGGGTCCCGGCACCGGCACGGTGGCCGACGGCCCGGGCGAGCCGACGCCGATCGCGACCGAGCCGGGCGCCCCGGCACCCGAGCCGACGGCACCCGTGCCGCCCACGGCGCCGATCACCTGATGCCGTCACCGTTCCCGGCGCACCACCTCGCCTCGCGGCGTCCCCGGCCGTGGTGCCCGGTGCCCGACGGCGTGCCGGGCGAGGGGACGCTTCCCGTCCGGCGGGGCCCTGCCGCCGGTGCCTGGCCGGGACTCCGTTCCCGGCGCCCGGCGTCGACGGCGCCGCGAGTGATGTCCAGGGCGGGGCGGCAGCACAGAGTCCGCGCCCTCGGGCCACGCCGCCGCGCGGTGCGGGCCCTCGGCGCGGCCGAGCGCCTCGGCCCCCAGACGTCAGGACCGGCAGGGCCGCGCGCCCGGGCCGGTCGTCCGGCGGCGCCCTTCGCCGGCGGTGTGTGCCCTGCTGGGTGCCTGGCCTCCGGAGGATGCCCGTGGCCCGTCGGTGTGCGTGGCGCCTCGGCGGCCTCTGCTCAAGGCCCATCGGCCGGTGTTGCCGCCGGCCCCGGTGTGCGCCCTGTCGGGTGTCCGCCGTCCGACGGCGCCCCGCGCCTCTTCGACGTTCCGCACGTCCGCGGAGCGCGGCGTTCTCCCGGCGTCCCGCGTCTCCCCGGCGCGCGGCGCTCCCTCGGTGTTCCGCGGCCTGCGGCACCCCGTCCGCCCCTCGTTCCGTTGTCCGACGGCCCCCCGTACCCCGGGGGCTGTCGCCTGAGGACCCTCACCCATGGTCCTCACCGCCCGCCGGACTCCCTCTCCCCGGCTCCCCGGCGCTCCTCACCCGGTGGCGTCTGCCGTTCCCGCCCCTGTCCCGGTGCCCGCAGTGACGGCACCCCGACCCCGGTGCTCATCGTCTGATGGCACCGCCGTACCCGGTGTCCATCGTCTGATGGCATCCCCGTCCCCGGAGCACAACCTCTGATGGCATCCCGCACCCGCCGTCCGGGGGCCGCGACCGGAGCCCCCGACGGCTCCCGGCGTCGCCGCCTGCCCATGCGCCTGCTGCTGCCCCTGCTCGTCCTCGCCGCGCTGATGGCGATGCTGATGCTGCGCGGCTACGTCCACAGCGAGATCCTCGCCGACCACCGCATCCGGCCCGAGGCCTCCGCCGACAAGGTGCCCGAGGAGATAGTCGACGGCGGGCCGGTCATCGACACCCGCAGCGGCCGTCCCAGCACCCTGAAGGTGCCCGACCACCGCATGGTCCTCACCTTCGACGACGGCCCCGACCCGACCTGGACCCCCAAGGTCCTGGACGTGCTGGACAGGCACGACGCGCACGCCGTCTTCTTCGTCACCGGCACCATGGCCTCCCGCTACCCGGACCTCGTCAAGCGCATGGTCGACGAGGGCCACGAGGTCGGACTGCACACCTTCAACCACCCCGACCTCTCCCTCCAGTCGAAGAAGCGCATCGACTGGGAGCTGTCCCAGAACCAGCTCGCGATCACCGGCGCCGCAGGCATCCGCACCTCGCTGTTCCGGCCGCCGTACTCCTCGTACGCCGCGTCCATGGACAACGCGTCCTGGCCGGTCACCGAATACATCGGCACCCGCGGCTACATCACCGTCGTCACCAGCGTCGACAGCCTGGACTGGAGCAAGCCCGGAGTCGACCGGATCATCCGCAACGTCACGCCCGAGGACGGCAAGGGCGCCATCGTCCTGATGCACGACTCCGGCGGCGACCGTCACCAGACGGTCGAGGCGCTGGACCGGTTCCTGCCGCAGATGAAGGCCGAGGGCTACCGGTTCGGCAACCTCACCGAGACCCTCGACGCGCCCAGCGCGCACACCCGGGCCACGGGTGTCGACCTGTGGAAAGGCAAGGCCTGGGTCTTCCTGGTGCAGGCCTCCGACCACATCACCGCCGTCCTGGTGGTCGGCCTCGCGATCATCGGCTTCCTGGTCATCGCCCGCTTCGGCCTGATGCTCCTGCTCTCCGCCATCCACGCCCGCCGGGTGCGCCGCCGTGACTTCCGCTGGGGCCCGCCGGTCACCGAACCGGTGTCGGTGCTGGTCCCGGCGTACAACGAGGCCAAGTGCATCGAGAGCACCGTCCGCTCGCTGATGGCCAGCGACCACCCGATCGAGGTCATCGTCATCGACGACGGGTCCAGTGACGGCACCGCGAGGATCGTGGAGAACCTGGCCCTGCCCAACGTCCGGGTGGTGCGCCAGCTCAACGCGGGCAAGCCCGCGGCCCTCAACCGGGGTGTGGCGAACGCCCGCCACGACCTCGTGGTGATGATGGACGGCGACACCGTCTTCGAGCCGTCCACCGTCCGCGAACTGGTCCAGCCCTTCGGCGACGCCCGCGTCGGCGCGGTCGCAGGCAACGCGAAGGTCGGCAACAAGGACACCCTCATCGGCGCCTGGCAGCACATCGAGTACGTGATGGGCTTCAACCTGGACCGCCGTATGTACGACGTCCTGCAGTGCATGCCGACCATCCCGGGCGCGGTGGGCGCCTTCCGCCGCACGGCCCTGGAACGCGTCGGCGGCATGAGCGACGACACGCTCGCCGAGGACACCGACATCACCATGGCCATCCACCGCGACGGCTGGCGGGTCGTCTACGCCGAGAAGGCCCGCGCCTGGACCGAGGCCCCGGAGTCCGTCCAGCAGCTGTGGTCCCAGCGCTACCGCTGGTCGTACGGCACCATGCAGGCGATCTGGAAGCACCGCCGCGCCGTCTTCGACCGAGGCCCCTCGGGCCGCTTCGGCCGGGTCGGACTCCCGCTGGTGTCCCTCTTCATGGTCCTGGCGCCGCTGCTGGCCCCGCTGATCGACGTGTTCCTCGTGTACGGCCTGGTCTTCGGCCCCACCGCGAAGACGATCGTGGCCTGGTTCGGCGTCCTGGCCATCCAGGCGGCCTGCGCGACGTACGCCTTCGTCCTCGACCGGGAGCGGCTCACCCCGCTGATCTCGCTGCCGTTGCAGCAGATCCTGTACCGCCAGCTGATGTACGTCGTGCTGCTCCAGTCCTGGATCACCGCTCTGACCGGCGGCCGGCTGCGCTGGCAGAAGCTGCGGCGGATGGGCGGGGTGTCGGCGCCGCCGGGCGCGCCCGCCGAGCGCCGCCAGACCGTGGACGGGAGGCCGGTCGCATGACCACGGCTCCCGCACCGGCCGGCCCGCGGGACCAGGCCGTCCTTCCCGACCAGGGGACCCGCACGACGGCTCCCGGCCGGGACCGCTACTTCGACCTCCTGCGGGCCCTCGCCCTCTTCCGGGTCGTCCTCTACCACCTCATGGGCTGGGCCTGGCTCCCGCTGGTCTTCCCGTCCATGGGCGTGATGTTCGCGCTCGCGGGCAACCTGATGGCCCGTTCCCTCAAGAGCCGCCCGGCCCTCCAGGTCGTCCGCGGCCGGATGCGCCGCCTGCTGCCCCCGCTGTGGCTGCTCGGCGCGATCGGCGTGAGCGGCATGCTGCTCCAGGGCTGGGGACCGGGCGACGAGGGCCACCCCGGCTGGTGGTGGCTCCACCTCGGCTACTGGATCCTGCCGCTGAGCGATCCGCCGTACGCCGAAGGACTGGCCGGGGTGCACGGCGTCCTCGGCGAGGACTGGGCGGCCGAGCTCGCGGGCCCGCTCTGGTACATCCGCGCGTACCTCTGGTTCGTGCTGCTGTCCCCGTTCCTGCTGAAGGCCCTGCGCGCGCTGCCCCTGGCGACGGTCCTGGCGCCGATCGCCCTGGCGGCGGCCTTCGCGTTCGGCTTCCTCACCCTGCCCGGCGAGCGGTTCCCGTCGGCGCTGACCGACTTCAGCACGTTCGGCGCCTGCTGGATGCTGGGCCTGGCGCACCAGGAGGGCTTGTTGCGGCGCCTGCCGCAGTACGTCGTGCCGTCGGTGGCACCGGTGATCGCCTGCCTGGGCCTGTGGTACGCCGTGACCCACGGCTTCAATCAGGGCCATGACCTGGACGAGATCCCGTTCGCCCAGTCCCTGTGGTCCTTCGCGACGGTGATGCTGCTCCTGCACTTCAGCCCGTCCTGGTCCGAGTGGCCGGGCAGGCTGCGCCGCTGGAGCCGGCCGATCACGCTCCTCAACTCCCGGGCGGTGACGGTCTACCTCTGGCACAACACGTGCATCGTCGCCGCGGCCACCCTCTGGGACCACCTGTGGGGCTTCGACGTCCTGGCGGACCAGTACCCCTGGCTGCTGGAGAGCTCCTGGCCCGTCCTGGTCCTCGTCTGGCTGCTCATCGGCGGGTGCGTGCTCGCCTTCGGCTGGGCGGAGGACCTGGCGGCGAAGCGACGCCCGCGGCTGTGGCCGGACGGCACGGGCCGGACCGGTCCCGGCAGGCACCGGTGAGCCGTCAGCCCGGCATCGCCTCGCGGACCTTGGCGGTGTCCACGAACTGCTCGAAGCGGACGATCAGGCCGCCGCGGACGACGAAGTGGTGGGCGACGCGGACGTCGATGCCCTTGCCGGTGGCGGTGTAGCGGGCGAGGACCACATCATCCCGCGCAGCCCGGTGCCGCACGCCGGCCGCGATCGGCACGGCGGCCCCGGCCGTACCCTGGGCGCAGTCCCCCTCACCGCCCCCACGGGACCCGACCGGCCCGGACCTCTCATCCCGGCTTCGCCCGGGGTGAGAGCAAAGTTCCCTTCCGGTCACCCAGTGCCACAGACAGGAAACGCGCCCTCCCTACCGTCGGGACTCAGCCACTCCCCCGCACCACCCGAGCCCCGGTACACCGTGGAGGCGTCATGACAGCCCCTAGCACAGCCCCCGCACCCCCGAGCAGGGGCGGCCGCTGGATCCAGCAGTGGGATCCGGAGGACGAGACCTTCTGGAAGGAGACCGGAGAGAAGGTCGCCAAGCGCAACCTCTTCTTCTCCGTCCTCTCCGAGCACATCGGGTTCTCGATCTGGACCATGTGGTCCGTGCTGGTGCTCTTCATGGGCCCGGAGTACGGGCTCACCCCGGCCGACAAGTTCCTGCTGACGTCGGTGGTGACGCTGGTCGGAGCCGTGGTCCGCGTCCCCTACACCTTCGCCGTCGCGATCTTCGGCGGACGGAACTGGACGATCGTCTCGGCCGGCCTGCTCCTGGTGCCCACCATCGCCGCGTTCACGGTGATGGAACCGGGAACCTCCTTCAACACCTTCCTGCTGGTCGGCCTGCTGGCCGGTATCGGCGGCGGCAACTTCGCCTCCTCGATGACCAACATCAACGCCTTCTTCCCGCTGCGGAAGAAGGGGTGGGCCCTCGGGCTGAACGCCGGCGGCGGCAACATCGGCGTGCCGGTCATCCAGCTGGTCGCGCTCGCCATCATCGGTGCCGGCGGCGGTCCGCGGGTGCTGCTGGGGATCTACATCCCGTTCATCGTCGTCGCCGCCGTCCTCGCCGCGCTCTTCATGGACAACATCGCGTCCGTGAAGAACGACACCGGAGCCGCGAAGGACGCCGCGAAGGACGCGCACACCTGGATCATGTCCTTCCTCTACATCGGCACCTTCGGCTCGTTCATCGGCTACAGCTTCGCCTTCGGCCAGGTGCTGACCAACCAGTTCGGCCGGACCCCGCTGGAGGCGGCGTACGTCACGTTCATCGGCCCGCTGCTCGGCTCCCTCATCCGGCCCCTGGGCGGCTGGCTCGCCGACAAGCACGGCGGCGCGAAGATCACGCTCTACAACTACGTCGGCATGGGCGCGGCGACCGCGATCCTGATCGCCGCCAGCATGGAGAAGTCGCTGGCCCTGTTCACCGTCGCGTTCGTGGTGCTGTTCGTCCTCACCGGCCTCGGCAACGGCTCGACGTTCAAGATGATCCCCGGCATCTTCCAGGCGAAGGCGCTGGCCAAGGGGCTGGAGGGGGAAGCGGCCGCCGCCTACGGACGTCGCCTCTCCGGTGCCTCCATGGGACTGATCGGCGCGGTGGGCGCGCTCGGCGGCGTCGGCATCAACCTCGCCTTCCGCCAGTCCTTCCTCTCCTACGGATCGGGCACCGGAGCGTTCGTCGCCTTCCTCGCCTTCTACGGCGCCTGCTTCGTGGTCACCTGGGCCGTATACCTTCGCCGCTCGGCCGGCCGCACCGCGGCCACATCGACCGCCTCGGAGGCGAAGCCGCAGCTCAACTACGCGGAAGTGTGACGTAACACCGCCGACATCAACCCGAACCGAGCCTGTCACGCACCATTGACAGGCTCGCTCGGCATGCGGGTGCCAGCACCTCATACCTGGGTGCGGCCGCCTCACGCAGGTGCAACGACTCGAGTGTGGGACGAGAGTTATGTACGACGAACAGCAGCGACCGAACCACGGTCCCCTCGCGGGATTCACCGTCGGAGTGACCGCCGCGCGCCGGGCCGACGAGCTGGGCGCACTGCTCCAGCGGCGCGGAGCCTCCGTCCTGCACGCCCCGGCTCTGCGCATCGTGCAGCTGGCCGACGACAGCGAACTGCTGGCGGCGACCAAGGAGGTCATCGAGCAGGCGCCGGACGTGGTGGTCGCCACGACCGCCATCGGATTCCGGGGCTGGATCGAGGCCGCCGACGGCTGGGGCCTCGGCGAGGACCTGCTGGCCCGGCTGCGCGGGGTGGAACTGCTCGCGCGCGGCCCCAAAGTCAAGGGCGCGGTGCGGGCCGCGGGGCTGACCGAGGAGTGGTCGCCGTCCTCCGAGTCCATGGCCGAGGTGCTCGACCGGCTGCTGGAGGAGGGCGTCGAGAACCGCCGTATCGCCATCCAGCTGCACGGCGAGCCGCTGCCCGGGTTCGTGGAGGCGCTGCGGGCCGGGGGAGCGGAGGTGCTCGGGATCCCGGTGTACCGGTGGATGCCGCCGGAGGACATCGGGCCGGTGGACCGGCTGCTGGACGCGACCGTCTCGCGCGGCGTGGACGCGCTCACCTTCACCAGCGCCCCGGCCGCCGCGTCGCTGCTGTCCCGCGCCGAGGACCGCGGCCTGCTGCCCGAACTCCTCGCCGCGCTCCACCACGACGTGTTGCCGGCGTGTGTCGGCCCCGTCACCGCGCTGCCGCTCCAGGCCCGGGGCGTGGACACCGTCTCGCCCGAGCGCTTCCGCCTCGGCCCCCTGGTCCAGCTGCTGTGCCAGGAGCTCCCCGGCCGGGCGCGTACCCTGCCGATCGCCGGCCACCGGGTGGAGATCCGGGGACACGCGGTGCTGGTGGACGGCGAGCTGAAACCGGTCCCCCCGGCCGGGATGTCGCTCATGCGGGCGCTGTCACGGCGTCCGGGATGGGTGGTGGCCCGCTCGGAGCTGCTGCGGGCGCTGCCGGGCGCCGGACGCGACGAGCACGCCGTGGAGACGGCCATGGCACGCCTGCGGACGGCTCTGGGGGCGCCGAAGCTGATCCAGACGGTGGTCAAGCGCGGGTACCGGCTGGCCCTGGATCCGGCGGCCGACGCCAAGTACTCGGACGGGTGAGCGGGCGCCCGGGGCACCGCTGACGTCCTCACCGCCGGTTGGAGGGGTTCCGGCGGGGGGATCGGGAAGGCACTGTGAGAGGGGAACGTTTCCTCACCGGGTGACCCCTAGGCGGTGGCAGGCGCATGGCACTGGGTACGGCCACGGACGCGTACGCGCTGCGGTTCGACGCCGGACGGATCTGTCTGGATCTCCTCGCGACCACCCACCCCGTCGAACGCCTGCACTCGGTCGCGGTGCTGCGCGCCTGGATCGCCGCGTCGGGACTGGTCCCGGCGGGCACCGGGCTGACCCACGCCGACGCCTCCTGGCTCACCGGATTTTGCGAACTGAGGGGCCGAGTAGGGCAGTTGGTGCCCGGCGGACTCGCCCCCGAGGGGCGGCCGTACGACCTCGCGCTCGCCCGCGTCAACGAACTCGCCCGCGCCGCCCCGCCCGCCCCGGTCGCCGTACCCGGCGAAGACGGCACGCTGGTGCGGGAGTTGGCCGGTCCGCCCGCGTGCGCGGCGCTGCTCGGCGCCGTCGCGCGGGACGTCGTGGAGCTGCTCACCGACCCGGTCGCGCGCGCGGGGCTGCGCCAGTGCGAAGGGGACAACTGCCCCATCGTCTACCTCGACACCTCCCGCGGGCGCAGGAGGCGCTGGTGCTCCAGCGAGGTCTGCGGAAACCGCGAAAGAGTGGCCCGGCACCGCCGTCGGACGGCGCCCACCCGCGCCTGAGTGGCCGTTATGCCCCTTCTGTGGAGCGGCTGTCGACGTGACTTCGCTTACACATCGTTTACCTTCTCAACCTCGCGGGCAATCGGCTTGATCTTGTCGGTGTGGCGGAAATGTAAAGACGGCGGGGTGGGAATGTGCGCCCATGTCCAACCTCGTCACGTCATCCACAAGAAAACTGTCACCCCACTTTGAACACCCAACTCTCCGCGTCCGTACCCGTGGTCGAGCGACCGACTGGGGGAACCCCCGGACATCGGAGGTGGGCGTGCGCAAGGATTCCGTCGTGGCCAATGAACGTGGATCGAGGGCCCGACATCGCATGTCCCAGCCCTCGGAACCTGATGAGGAGCTGATGCGTGCGCTGTACAGAGAGCATGCCGGGCCCCTCCTGGCGTATGTCCTCCGTCTGGTCGCCGGCGACCGGCAGAGAGCCGAGGACGTGGTGCAGGAGACACTCATCCGTGCCTGGAAGAACGCCGGTCAGCTCAATCGAGCGACCGGATCGGTACGCCCCTGGCTGGTGACGGTCGCCCGGCGCATCGTCATCGACGGCCACCGCAGCCGGCAGGCCCGGCCGCAGGAGGTCGATCCGTCGCCGCTGGAGGTCATCCCCGCGGAGGACGAGATCGACAAGGCGCTGTGGCTGATGACGTTGTCCGACGCGCTCGACGACCTGACCCCGGCTCACCGGGAGGTGCTCGTCGAGACGTATTTCAAGGGTCGTACCGTCAACGAGGCGGCCGAGACCCTGGGCATACCCAGCGGGACCGTCCGCTCCCGGGTGTTCTACGCCCTGCGGTCGATGAAGCTGGCGCTGGAGGAGCGGGGGGTGACGGCGTGATGAGTGTTTACGGGGGATCACAGGGATTCGGTACGGGTGGTTCGGGTATGTCTGGCCCCATGATGGGATCTCCGGGTCCGAACGAGCACGAGACCGTCGGCGCCTACGCCCTCGGCATCCTCGACGATGCCGAAGCAACCGCTTTCGAGGTCCATCTCGCCGGCTGCGAGTGGTGCGCCCAGCAGCTCGACGAGCTCGCCGGGATGGAACCGATGCTGGCCGCCCTCGCGGACCTGCCGGGCTCCGGCACACCCGCCATCGGCGAGTCGCTGTCCGCCAAGCCCAGCCCGCGCCTGGTGAACAAGCTGGTCGACGAGGTCGCCGAGCGCCGCGCCCAGAAGCGCCGCCGCGGCTTCTACATGGTGGCGGCCGCGGCCGCGCTGATCGTCGCCGGCCCGTTCGCCGCCGTGGCGACGAGCGGCGGTGACTCGGAAGGCGGCGGCAACCAGGTCCTCGCGGCCAACCCCGCCAAGGACCTCTTCGGCACCGTCAAGGACAAGGTCTCGGCGACCGACCCCACGACGAACGTCAGTGCGACCGTCGCCCTGCAGGAGAAGCTCTGGGGCACCGAGCCGGTTCTCGAGCTCAAGGGGGTCAAGGGCCCGCTCAAGTGCTCGCTGATCTTCGTCGGGAAGAACGGCGAACGGGAGACGGCCACCACCTGGTCCGTCCCGCCCGCGGGCTACGGCCTCCCGGGCGCCACCACCGAACAGGCCCGGAACCCGCTCTACATCACCGGCGGCGTGTCCATGACCCCCGACGAGACCGACCACATCGAGGTCGTCGACATCACCGACGGAAAGAAGCTCGTCGACATCGACGTCTGAACCACTGAGCGCCCGCACATAGCTTCCCGGGCCCACCTTCGCGTACGGTTGACGGCTGCCCAGCACGTCAGAAGGGGGCCCGGTGGCCGCTCAGGCTCAGCAGGAAACCGCGGTTCACGACTCCGCGCAGGATGTCCTCCAGGACTCCGCGCGGGAGCGAGAGATCAGCGTCGAACAAGAACACCTGAACCGTGTGTACCAGCGCCTTGAGGAGAAGATCCACGAGGCCGAATTCCTCATGAACGACGCGGCCCAGCGCGGTCAGGTCGGCACGCCCGGCGCGCTCGCCGAACGGGACGCCCAGGTCTTCCGGGCGGGGGTGCACCTCAACCGCCTCAACAACGAGTTCGAGGACTTCCTCTTCGGCCGGATCGACCTGCTGCCCGGGAAGGACGGCAGGAAGGGGCCCGACGGCGCCTACACCGCCGTGGAACCCGCCGAGGGCGCCGTGCGGGACGACAACACCGCCGACATCGCCGAGACCCTGCACATCGGCCGCATCGGTGTCCTCGACCAGGACTACAGCCCGCTGGTCATCGACTGGCGGGCGCCCGCCGCCGCCCCGTTCTACCGCTCCACCCCGGTCGACCCGGGGCGGGTGGTGCGCCGTCGCGTCATCCGCTCCAAGGGCCGCAGGGTGCTCGGCGTCGAGGACGACCTGATGCGTCCCGAGCTGAAGGCGTTCCTCGGCGGCGACGAACTGCCCGTGATCGGCGACGGCGCCCTGATGGCCGCCCTCGGCCAGGCACGCACCCACACCATGCGGGACATCGTCGCCTCCATCCAGGCCGAGCAGGACCTGGTGATCCGCGCCCCCGCCGCCTCGGTGACGTACGTCGAGGGCGGCCCGGGCACCGGCAAGACGGCCGTCGCCCTGCACCGGGCGGCCTACCTGCTCTACCAGGACCGGCGCCGGTACGCGGGCGGCATCCTGATCGTCTCGCCCACCCCGCTGCTCGTGGCGTACACCGAGGGCGTGCTGCCCTCCCTCGGCGAGGAGGGCCAGGTCGCCATCCGGGCGATCGGCTCGCTCGTCGACGGCGTCGAGGCCACCCAGTACGACTCCCCGGCGGTGGCCCGCGCCAAAGGCTCGTACCGCATGCTGAAGGTGTTGCGGAAGGCCGCCCGCGGAGCCCTGGAGCCGCACGACGCGCCGACCCGGCTCCGGGTCGTGGCCTTCGGACGGCGGCTGGAGCTGGAGGCGGCGGAGCTCGACCGCGTCCGGCAGAACGCCCTCGGCGGGACCGCGCCGGTCAACCTGCTGCGCCCCCGGGCCCGCAAGCTGCTCCTGGACGCCCTGTGGGCGCGGTCCGGCGCGGCCGGCCGGCACACCGACCCCGAGCTGGCCGCCGAGCTGCGCTCCTCCTTCGACGAGGACGTCAGCTCCGAGGACAGCTTCATCGAGTTCCTCGGCGCCTGGTGGCCGGAGCTGACCCCGAAGGCCGTCCTCGCGGCCATGGCCGACGAGCGGCGCCTCGGCCGCTGGGCCCGCCGCATCCTCAACCCCGGCGAGGTCCGCAAGGTCGCCCGCTCCCTGCGCCGGGACGGCCACTCGGTGCACGACATCGCCATGCTCGACGAGCTCCAGGCGATCGTCGGCGCCCCGGCCCGCCCGCGCCGCAGACGTGAGCTGGACCCGCTCGACCAGCTCACCGGCCTGGAGGAGCTGATGCCGGTCCGGGAGGAGACCCAGCGCGAGCGGGCCGAGCGGCTCGCCCAGGAGCGCACCGAGTACGCGCACGTCATCGTCGACGAGGCCCAGGACGTCACGCCGATGCAGTGGCGCATGCTCGGCCGCCGGGGCCGGCACGCCACCTGGACGGTCGTCGGCGACCCGGCCCAGTCCTCCTGGTCCGACCCCGACGAGGCGGCCCAGGCCCGCGACGAGGCCCTCGGCAGCCGCCCGCGCCGCCGCTTCCAGCTGACCGTGAACTACCGCAACCCGGCCGAGATCGCCGAGCTGGCCGCCAAGGTGCTGGCGCTGGCCATGCCGGGCGCCGAATCGCCCTCGGCGGTGCGCTCCACCGGCGTCCAGCCGCGCTTCGCCGTCGTACGGGACTCCCTGGCGCAGACCGTCCGGGCCGAGGCCGCCCGGCTGCTCGGCCTCGTCGACGGCACGGTCGGCGTGGTCGTCGCCATGAACCGCCGCGAGGAGGCCCGGCGCTGGCTGGCCGGGCTCGGCGACCGCGTGGTGGCCCTCGGCAGCCTGGAGGCCAAGGGCCTGGAGTACGACGCGACGGTGGTCGTCTCCCCGGCGGAGATCGCCGACGAGTCACCGGCCGGGCTGCGGGTGCTCTACGTCGCCCTCACCCGGGCGACCCAGCAGCTCACGGTGGTGTCGGGGGAGCGGGACGCGCCCGACGCGGCCGGGATGCCGGACCTGCTGCGGGACTGATTGGTGTGAACTCGGCGGACGGGAATGGCCTTCGGGCTTCGGTTTGTTAGCCTGGATGTGGCACCGGCCCGATCCAAGCCCCCGGGCCCAACCTTCGTCGCTACGAGCGACCACTTGCCGCGAGGCGAGCATGGCGGGTCGGTGCCACTTGAACGTCCGAGAGACCCACGTCACCCAGTGACGTGGGTCTCTTTCATGTGGCCGTCCGGCGAACACAACGTTCGCAACCCCACCCGGCTACCGCCTACTCAGCGGTAGGTGCGACGATCGGACAGCATCCAGCGGCACAGGTGAAAGCAGAGGAAGTCGGCCATGGCAACGGCGCCCAGCGTCTCCTACTCGATGACGGTCCGGCTGGAGGTGCCCGCGAGCGGAACCGCGGTCTCCCAGCTCACCGGGGCCGTCGAGTCCCACGGAGGCTCGGTGACCGGCCTCGACGTGACCGCGTCCGGCCACGAGAAGCTCCGGATCGACGTCACCATCGCGGCGACCTCCACCGCGCACGCCGACGAGATCGTCGAGCAGCTGCGTGACATCGAGGGCGTCACGCTGGGCAAGGTCTCGGACCGTACGTTCCTCATGCACCTCGGCGGCAAGATCGAGATGCAGTCCAAGCACCCGATCCGCAACCGTGACGACCTCTCGATGATCTACACGCCGGGTGTCGCCCGCGTCTGCATGGCGATCGCCGAGAACCCCGAGGACGCCCGCCGCCTCACCATCAAGCGCAACTCCGTTGCGGTCGTGACGGACGGCTCGGCCGTGCTGGGCCTCGGCAACATCGGCCCCATGGCCGCGCTGCCGGTCATGGAGGGCAAGGCGGCCCTCTTCAAGCGGTTCGCCGGGATCGACGCCTGGCCGCTGTGCCTGGACACCCAGGACACCGACGCGATCGTCGAGATCGTCAAGGCCATCGCGCCCGGCTTCGCCGGCATCAACCTGGAGGACATCTCCGCGCCGCGCTGCTTCGAGATCGAGGCACGGCTGCGTGAGGCGCTCGACATCCCGGTCTTCCACGACGACCAGCACGGCACGGCGATCGTGGTGCTGGCCGCCCTGACGAACGCGCTGCGGGTCGCGGGCAAGGCGATCGAGAACATCCGGGTCGTGATGTCCGGCGCCGGCGCGGCCGGTACGGCCATCCTCAAGCTGCTGATCGCGGCCGGCCTGAAGAACGCCGTCGTCGCCGACATCCACGGCGTGGTCCACGCCGGCCGCGAGGACCTGGTGGACGCGGCCCCGGGCTCGGCGCTGCGCTGGATCGCCGACAACACCAACCCCGAGGGCCTCACCGGCACGCTGAAGGCGGCGGTGCGCGGCGCGGACGTCTTCATCGGCGTCTCCGCCCCGAACGTCCTCGACGGCGACGACGTGGCCGCCATGGCCGACGACGCCATCGTGTTCGCGCTCGCGAACCCGGATCCCGAGGTGGACCCGGCGATCGCCCGCCAGACGGCGGCCGTTGTGGCCACCGGCCGCTCCGACTTCCCGAACCAGATCAACAACGTGCTGGTCTTCCCGGGTGTCTTCCGAGGTCTGCTGGACGCGCAGTCCCGCACGGTCAACACCGACATGATGATCGCGGCGGCGAAGGCGCTGGCGGACGTGGTGAGCGAGGACGAGCTGAACGCGAACTACATCATCCCGAGCGTCTTCAACGACAAGGTCGCGGGCGCGGTGGCCGGGGCGGTGCGGGAGGCCGCGAAGGCCGCGGGCGCGGCGGCTCCCCCGGCCTCGTAGGCCCCGCCGGGCGGTCACCGGCTGTGACGATCGCCACGGCTTGACTCCGGCGCGTCGTGGAACCCGGGGTCCTTGGCAGACGTTTATCGTGTCGGCCAGGCTCGGACTCTCTTTTCGTGTGACCCCCACGGGTGTTCTCACGACCCCTACGGGCGCCGGATTGGCTTTCGCGCCGCAGGTAGGGGCAGGATGCGTCCCTGGGCGCGAGGGTCTGACGACGGACCCGGCTCCGGGGACTCACCGAGGAACCTGGCAGCATCGGCTTTCGCTGTGCCCAACATGCGGCTCCGCCGCGTGGCACGCCTCAACGGCAAGAAGAACACGGGAGTAACAACATGAACCGCAGTGAGCTGGTGGCCGCGCTGGCCGATCGCGCCGAGGTGACCCGCAAGGACGCCGACGCCGTTCTGGCCGCGTTCGCCGAGACCGTCGGCGAGATCGTCGCCAAGGGCGACGAGAAGGTCACCATCCCCGGCTTCCTGACCTTCGAGCGCACCCACCGTGCCGCTCGCACCGCGCGCAACCCGCAGACCGGCGACCCGATCCAGATCCCGGCCGGCTACAGCGTGAAGGTCTCCGCGGGCTCCAAGCTCAAGGAAGCCGCCAAGGGTAAGTAAGCCTTCGCGTACGCGACGGGACTTGCGTACGGGGCTCAGTAACGCGAATGGGGCGGCCACCCGGTGAGGGCGGCCGCCCCATCGTCGTGCTCAGGAGGCGGGCAGTCGCTGTGTCTGCCCGGGGGATGACCCCCGGACCCCCGGACCCCCGGCCGGGGTCGGTGTCGGCCTGGCCGGGGGTGTGAGGCGTGGGTCAGCCGAGTGCCTTGCCGGGGAGTTCGACCTTCGCGCCGAGCTCGACCAGCTTCTCCATGAAGTTCTCGTAGCCCCGGTTGATGAGGTCGATGCCGTGGACCCGGGACGTGCCCTGGGCCGCCAGCGCCGCGATGAGGTACGAGAAGCCGCCGCGCAGGTCGGGGATGACCAGGTCGGCGCCCTGGAGCTTGGTGGGGCCCGACACGACCGCGGAGTGCAGGAAGTTGCGCTGGCCGAAGCGGCAGTCGGAACTGCCCAGGCACTCGCGGTAGAGCTGGATGTGAGCGCCCATCTGGTTGAGCGCGGACGTGAAGCCCAGCCGGGACTCGTAGACCGTCTCGTGGATGATGGACAGGCCGGTCGCCTGGGTGAGCGCCACCACCAGCGGCTGCTGCCAGTCCGTCTGGAAGCCCGGGTGGACGTCCGTTTCGAGGGCGATGGACTTCAACTGGCCGCCGGGGTGCCAGAAGCGGATGCCCCCGTCGTCGATCCGGAAGGCACCGCCCACCTTGCGGTAGGTGTTGAGGAACGTCATCATCGAGCGCTGCTGGGCGCCCTTGACGTAGATGTTGCCCTCGGTGGCGAGCGCGGCGGACGCCCAGGAGGCGGCCTCCAGACGGTCCGGCAGGGCGCCGTGGTCGTAGCCGCCGAGGCTGTCCACGCCGGTGACGCGGATCGTGCGGTCGGTGTCCATCGCGATGATGGCGCCCATCTTCTGCAGGACGCAGATGAGGTCCTCGATCTCCGGCTCCACGGCCGCGTTCGAGAGCTCGGTGACGCCTTCGGCGAGGACGGCCGTCAGCAGGACCTGCTCGGTCGCGCCGACGGACGGGTACGGCAGCCGGATCTTCGTGCCGCGCAGCCGCTGCGGAGCCTCCAGGTACTGCCCGTCGACCCGCTTCTCGATCGTCGCGCCGAACTGGCGCAGCACCTCGAAGTGGAAGTCGATGGGCCGGCCGCCGATGTCGCAGCCGCCGAGGCCGGGGATGAAGGCGTGGCCGAGGCGGTGCAGCAGCGGGCCGCAGAACAGGATCGGGATGCGGCTCGAACCCGCGTGCGCGTCGATGTCGGCGACGTTCGCGCTCTCCACGTGGGAGGGGTCCATCACCAGCTCGCCCGGCTCCTCTCCCGGACGGACCGTCACCCCGTGCAGTTGCAGCAGGCCGCGTACGACTCGCACGTCACGGATGTCCGGCACGTTGCGCAGTCGACTCGGCTCGCTGCCCAGCAGGGCGGCGACCATGGCCTTGGGTACGAGGTTCTTCGCACCGCGGACACGGATCTCGCCTTCCAGCGGGGTTCCGCCGTGGACAAGCAGTACATCGTCATTGCCGTTGACGGTCATGTATCTCGCGTTCCGATGAGTGGGGCAGGGGCCAGAAGGGAAAGGGTAATCGCCGCCCACCCCCCTTCCGTAAGCCCGAGGACCGCCCGGGACCGTCATAGCTGTGTCACAACACGAACCGTTCCCCGCCGGGCACGTGGGGTCACCGGCGTCGGGTGTGCGCGGGGGGCGCACCGGTGCGCCCTGAGCTGCGTTCACTCCCGTCCAGGCATTGGCTCCCCACGCGCGGGGAAGATGCGAGATCATGTCAGGCATGACCGAGGTGTCCTCGCTCACAGGGCGGTTGCTCGTGGCAACGCCCGCCCTGGCGGACCCGAACTTCGACCGTGCGGTGGTGCTCCTTCTCGACCACGACGAGGAGGGCTCCCTCGGTGTCGTCCTCAACCGCCCCACCCCGGTGGACGTCGGCGACATCCTGGAGGGCTGGGCGGACCTCGCCGGGGAACCCGGTGTCGTCTTCCAGGGCGGCCCGGTCTCCCTGGACTCGGCGCTCGGCGTCGCCGTCATCCCGGGCGGCGGATCCGCCGACCGGGCCCCGCTGGGCTGGCGCCGGGTGCACGGCGCGATCGGGCTGGTCGACCTGGAGGCCCCGCCGGAACTGCTCGCCTCGGCCCTGGGCAGCCTGCGCATCTTCGCCGGTTACGCCGGCTGGGGCCCCGGCCAGCTGGAGGACGAGCTGGTCGAGGGAGCCTGGTACGTCGTCGAGTCGGAACCCGGGGACGTCTCCTCCCCGTCCCCCGAGAGGCTGTGGCGCGAGGTCCTGCGCCGTCAGCGCAGCGAGCTCGCGATGGTGGCCACGTATCCGGACGACCCTTCGCTCAACTGATGGGTGTGAGCTTCAGTACCCTTGGCTGTTATGAGCACTCTTGAGCCTGAGCCCCAGCCACAGCGAGGTACTGGGACGGGGACCCTCGTAGAGCCGGCGCCGCAGGTGTCCCACGGCGACGGTGACCACGAGCGCTTCGCCCATTACGTCCAGAAGGACAAGATCATGGCGAGCGCCCTCGACGGCACCCCCGTCGTGGCGCTGTGCGGCAAGGTCTGGGTACCGGGCCGCGACCCGAAGAAGTACCCGGTGTGCCCCATGTGCAAGGAGATCTACGAGTCCATGGGCTCCAGCGGCGACGACAAGGGCAAGGGCGGCGACAAGTAGCCCTGCCCGTCTGAGATTCCCCAAGGCCCCCGGGGCCGCGCTGTGGCGTGCCCCGGGGGCCTTCGCGCGTCTCTCGGGCTCTCGTGGGTCACGAAGTGGTGGAGACCTCTTGTGGGCAGGTTGCTGTACTCCCTAGCCTCCCTGGTGTTGTGCAGAGCGAAACCGTCATTGCATATAATGCAACGCACGCTCGGAGGACCGCTCCATGAAGCTCGCCCCCCGAATGGCCCCCCGGCTGGCCGTCCTGCTCGCGGCCGTCGTCGTCACCGCCTGTGCCCCCCAGACGTCCGGCAACGCCTCCTCCGGCAAGGACGAGCAGACCGGCACCCTGCGGGTCTGGCTCTTCCAGGAGGTCGACAACGCGCCCAAGGAGAAGGTCGTGGACTCCGTCCTCGCCGACTTCGAGAAGGCGCACGACGACACCGAGGTCACCGTCGAGTACATCCCCGTCGAGACCCGCGCCCAGCGCATGAAGGCCGCCTTCAACGACCCCGGGAGCGCCCCCGACGTCGTCGAGTACGGCAACACCGACACGGCCGGTTACGTGAAGGACGGCGGACTCGCCGACGTCACCGAGGAGTTCACGTCCTGGAGCGAGGCGAAGGACACCGACCCGACCGCGAGACAGTCGGTGACGGTGAACGGGAAGATCTACGGGGCGCCGTACTTCGTCGGCGTCCGCGCCCTCTACTACCGCACCGACCTCTTCGAAGAACTGGACCTCGACGTCCCGGAGAACATGGCGGAGCTGGCGACCACGGCCCGCGCGATCCGGGCCGCCGAGCCCGGCCTGTACGGCCTCGTGGTCGGCGGCGCCTTCACCTACGGCGCGATGCCGTTCATCTGGGCCAACGGCGGCGAGATCGCCACCGGCGAGGACGGCTCGTACGCCTCCGCCATCGACAGTGCCGCCGCGCAGAAGGGCATCAAGGCGTACACGTCCCTCTTCGGCGACGACAACTGTCCCGCCGCCAAGTGCGCGGGCATGGGCGGCAACGACACGATCACCGCGTTCGCGGCCGGGCAGGCGGGCATGGCGATCGGCGGTGACTTCAACCACGCGGCCGTGGAGGCGGGGAAGGTGAAGGGCGCGTACGCGGTGGTGCCGCTGCCGGGAGTGGAGTCCGGCTCGATCGCCCCCGCGTTCGCCGGCGGCAACAACCTCGGCGTCCTGAAGAGCACCTCGCACCGCACGCTCGCCGTCGACCTGATGAAGCGCCTGGCGTCGAAGAAGACGCAGGAGGACCTGTTCGGGGCGATGGGCTTCCTGCCCACCTTCACGGACGTACGGCAGCAGGCCGCCGCGCGGCAGCCGTACGTGAAGCCCTTCGTGGAGACGCTCGCGGCGGGCACGAAGTTCGTGCCGGCCTCGCCCGCCTGGTCGCAGATCGACTCCTCGCTGGTGCTGCCGACGATGTTCCAGGAGGTCATCACCGGCAAGAAGAACGTGGCGACGGCCTCGAGGGACGCGGCGGCCACGATGGACGACGCGTTCGGTTCCGTCGGGTGACGCCGATGAACGCAAGATCAGCGAGGATGCCGGGATCGACGAACCGGCCAGTGAGTCGGTGCTGATCCAGGCCAAGGACGGTGACCTCAAGGCCACCGACGCCGAGT